>NZ_DBHHGF010000001.1:0-265772 GCF_057238325.1 Olegusella sp.
GACCATCTACACAGGTAGATGACCCTATTTGCTAAAATTTGCTTCGGAATTCAGGTTCTTATTGTAAGCGAGAGCGGGGTCTGTGTGTTCCTCACGTAGCAATCAACGTATCACTGCCGCAGGGCAGAGTTTGTTGGGTATAGTTATACTTGTCTAACAAAGACGAGGGGGTTCCCATGGTTGATGTGATTGTCCTAGCGCTCATTGGGCTGGGTGTATTTTTGGCGTTTCGTTCTTTCAGAAAAGACGGAGGAGAGTGTGCTAGTTGTGGCAGCGCTGGCACCTGTGAGGCGCGAGCTACGGGTTCAGGTCACTGTTCCGCTGCAGCCGATATGCTCCAGCGCGCAAATTCTGCTCTTGAAAAGGACGTACAAGGTCGCTAGTCTACCTTCTGCGGAGTTCAGCCAAAACAGGTAACAGAGACGAAATTTATATATGGAATACTTCCATGTTCGACTATGGATATGCGCAGTTTTGCTGGACTGCTCAGTGCAATAGCTGTTCAGAGTTGGTCTGGCACGATATGCCTGAGGGAGGCATTGAATGAGCGACGACAGAAACATCGATTTCGTTCTGCGTACAGTGGAAAAACGCAACATTCGCTTTATACGACTGTGGTTTACCGATGTGCTTGGTACATTAAAATCTTTTGCCATTTCAGCCGAAGATTTGGAAGAAGCTTTTGAAGAGGGTATTGGCTTTGATGGTTCCTCCGTTGATGGTTTTGTACCGCTTGAGGAATCTGACATGCTGGCTTTCCCTGATGCCTCGACTTTTCAGATTTTGCCGGGCAATTCCTCCGAAGGTCCTTCTGCGCGCATTATTTGCAACATCGCTACACCTCGTCGTGAGCCTTTTGAGGGTGATCCTCGTACCTGCCTCAAAACATTCTTCGGAAATCTTGATGAAAAAGGCTATGTAGCAAACATTGGCCCTCGCATTGAGTATTTTTATTTTGCTTCAGATGGTTCTGCTCGCCCCAATCAGGCGCGTCCTTTGGACTATGCAGGCTACTTTGATTTGACTTCTTTTGATTCAAGTTCTGATTTGCGTCGCGATACCACCATGATGCTCGAGCGCATGTCTGTACCCGTGGAGTACAATTTCCACTCTAGTGCGCCCTCGCAAAATGCTGTTGAGCTACGTTTTACCGAGGCTCTCACTGCTGCCGATAACATCATTACTGCGCGTTATGTCATCCGCTCGATGGCCCAGGCAAACGGAGTGTTGGCATCCTTTATGCCCAAACCGATGAGTGCGTACACAGGCTCTGGAATGTTTTTGTATCAGTCGCTCTTTGACCTAGATGGCAATAACGTTTTTTGGGGTCCGCGCGATGGTGACTCCGATGCACCGCATGCACACTTCTCTGAGGTTGGTTGCCAGTACATGGCGGGTCTTCTCAAATATGCACCCGAATACACCCTAATTTGCAACCCAACAATTAATTCTTATAAGCGCCTGGTGCCTTCGGGAGATGCGCCTGCATATGCTACCTGGGGATTCAAGAATCGTAACGCTTTAGTGCGCGTGCCTATGCACAAACCAGGCAAGCACCAGTCTGCCCGCTGCGAACTACGTAGCCCCGATCCTTCTGCCAATCCTTACCTTGCTATCGCAGCTACTCTTGCTGCAGGTATTCGCGGTATTGAAGAAAAGCTTGTACTCCCCAGTGAAGTCAATGCCGAGACTTTGGCAAAAGGTCCTGCCGAGCTTGCACGTCTAGGTGTGGCTGCATTGCCGCGCACCTTGGGTGAGGCTTTAGACGTCTTTGAGAAGAGTGAGCTTATGCGCGAAGTGCTGGGTGACCACATTGTTTCTTATATGCTTGAGGCAAAGCATAAGGAGTGGGATGAGTACTGTAGCGCCGTTACTGACTGGGAACGTGACAGGTATTACGCAGGTATTTAAAACCTTAAGACTCCAGCTAGTTAAGATATGTTTGCAAGGAACGAGTCTCTGGTAACAACTAGAGACTCGATGTGGGTTTTCATATTCGCGTCTAATCTTATATCAATATGCTATTCTTTTTGAAATGTGCAGGGCCTTTGGCACTGTCTTAGCAAAAGAGTACGGGGAGCAAGCACATGCATCACAAGAATATCTTGCTCATTGCGAAGTCTGATCGCTATCATGCAAGAATGAGCGAGCTTACGCATAAGCTTGACGTTTCGGTTGCACTAGCCACGCCTGCTACGTTTTCGCAGGCAATTTCTTCGGGTCATGAGTTTTCTCTGGTAATTATTGATCCCGAAGATATGGAAAACGAAACGCTCACCAGCGTTGATAGCTACGTGGCCGACAACGGCCTCATTCCTCGTCTTTTTATTATGGACGAGCACAAGCTCAGCAAGTTCCATTTGCCCGTTCAGGGTCACAATGACTTTATTTGCTCTACTGCCAGTGATGCTGAGTTTGAGGTGCGTTGTTCTCTGCTGCTGTGGCCTGGTGAGGAAAACGCTCCAGATGACATCATTTCTGTTGACAATATGACGATTAACTTGGCTACGTATCAGGTCTATATTAATGAGAAGAGCGTTGACTTAACACTAATGGAGTACTCGCTGTTGTCCTTCTTGGCTACACACCCGTCACGTGCTTATTCGCGCGAAGCTCTGCTTCACCGCGTGTGGGGCTTTGAGTATTGCGGTGGCACTCGTACGGTTGATGTTCATATCCGACGCGTTCGTTCCAAGGTAGGTCCTCAGATTGCAGCTCATATTGTGACCGTACGTGGCGTCGGCTATCTTTTCAAGATTTAAGCTGTAGATCCAAAAATTTATACCTAAAGTCTTTGTAGCTAGGTTGATGCCTAGCTACAACTTTATGTGCGCCGAAAAAGCACGATGCGACATGTATTTAATAAAGTAGCAGAATTTAATTTGAGAATTATCGTGCCGCACTGTTTTTTTGGCTAAATGTACTCTTAGTGCTTATTGGGTATGAGAACTTTCATTAAGGGTAAATTTTTCTTATATTTAAGGCTTGGCATACAAGCAATGCCGAAGCAAAGGAGCGACGATGAGTGAATTTGATGAGCAGCCCATCTTTGATAAGCAGAATCCTACCCCTGAGCAGCCGACGGTAAGTAATCCTGCCTCTGAACAGCCGACGCGTGTAAACCCCGTGGCGCAGCCTACGGCAGTACAGCCACAGCCCACACAAAACTATGGTGGCGCAAATGGTCCTGTGGGTGATCAGCCTACGCCTGCGCCCACAGTGCAAAATGCCAATAAGAAAAAACACAATGGAGCTAAGCATTTTCTGCAGGGCGTACTTGGTGGTGTAGTAGGTGCTGGTGCATTAACGGCGATACTTCTTGGTACAGGAGTTCTTGGCTCAAAAGTTGTTACTACAACTGCTGGTTCAAGCAACAAAATAACTATCAATGCCAACAGTGAGAATGCTTCGATTGCGGAGGCAGTAGCTACCAAGTGTTTGCCTTCCGTTGTGTCCATCAGTGTCAAAACTACAGGTGGGGAAGCTCTGGGCTCTGGCGTTATTTTGGACAAAAAAGGCAATATCATCACCAATTATCATGTAGTTGAAAATGCTCAGTCGCTTACCGTTGATATTGAGGGCAAAACTTACAATGCCGAGGTTGTAGGCTCAGATAGTTCCTCTGACATTGCTGTGATCAAAGTTGATCTCAAGGGTGCTAGCGTCACTCCAATCGATATTGCCGACTCCGATAAGTTGGTTGTTGGCGACTGGGTTATGACTATTGGTAGTCCTTTTGGTCTCAATCAGTCTGTTTCGACGGGCATTGTCTCGGCTTTGTACCGTTCAACCTTATTGCCTTCTTCTTCGGGTACCGCGGTTTACGCCAACCTTATTCAGATTGATGCTGCCATCAATCAAGGAAATTCCGGTGGTGCTTTGGTTAATGATAAGGGGGAGCTTGTAGGTATCAATACACTGGTAGAGTCCTCAAGTGGTGACTTCTCGGGTATTGGTTTTTCGATTCCAGGAAACTATGCCGTAAATATTGCCAAGAAAATTATTGCTGGCGAAAAGGTCACTCATGCCTATATCGGCGTGTCGATGCTGACAGTTAACTCTCAAAATTCCAGTGGTCTTTCTGTTGATGAGGGTGCTTATGTGGCACAGGTTGACAAGGATGGCCCGGCCGCAAAGGCTGGTATCAAGAAGGGTGACATCATTACTGCAATTGATGATGACAAGATTAGCTCCGCTGATGGAGTGATTTTGAATATTCGTAGCCATGCTGAGGGCGATAAAGTCAAGGTTACTGTCAATCGTGATGGCACAGAAAAAAGCTTTACGGTGACACTGGGCAACGATGAGGAGCTACAGACCCAACAGCAGCTCATGAAAAACAACCAGCAGAACAATCAAAATTCTCAAGGTTACAATCCTTTTGAAGGCTTTGGCGAGTAGACCTATTCATTTTGTTTGTGTAAAGAAGTACCCAAAGGCTGTCACATGTTGGCAGTCTTTTTGCTGTCCGGTGCTTGTGAGAAGATAAGCGTTAAGCAAAGCTAGCGGAAGGAAAGCTCATGAGCGATATCGTTTGTCCCAACTGTGGCACGCATTTCACTGTTGATGAAAGTGGTTACGCTCAAATTGTGGCACAAGTGCGAGACAAGGAATTCAAACGCGAGCTTGAGGCACGCGAGGATTTGCTGCGATCTGATAGTCAAAAGTCTCAGCAGCTCGAGCTAGCAAAACTTCGTGATCAGCTCTTGGCTGATGCAGTCAAAGACAAGCAAATCGCTGCTCATGAGATTGCTCAGCGTGATTCCCAGCTAGTAGAACTCAAAGCTCAAATCAAAGCTGCTCAAGATACTCGCGATCAAGCAGTACGTCTTGCTGAGACCCAAACTATCCAGCAGGTACAAACTCAGCTAGCCGAGCGCGATGCTCGTATTGCTCAACTGACAGCTCAGCTTGCCTCCCAAAAAGATACGCTTCAGGCACAAAACGAACTCGCACTTGCCAAGATGCACGCTCAAGCCCAAAAAGAGCGAGATGAGCTGACCTCTCAACTTGCGCTGGCAAAAAGTGAAGCAGAACGTAGTGTTAATACCTTGCAGATGCAGATGTCTGAGCAGCTTGCTGGTCGCGATGCCCTCATCAAACTTCGCGAAGAAGAGATTTCACAGCTTAAAGATATGAAATCTAAGCTTTCGGTCAAGCTAGTAGGAGAGTCTTTAGAGCAGCATTGTCAAAACGAGTTCAACAAGATTCGTATGACAGCGTTTCCTCATGCATATTTCGAGAAAGATAACGATGCTTCCGAGGGTACAAAAGGGGATTTCATCTTTCGTGAAGAGGCTGATGATGGGGTTGAATTGCTCTCCATCATGTTTGAGATGAAAAATGAGTCTGCAAACTCGGAAACGCGCAATCAAAAGACTAACGAGCACTTTTTTGCCAAGTTAGATGCCGATCGGCATCGTAAGGGCTGTGAGTATGCTGTGCTTGTCAGTCTGCTTGAGCCTGAAAGTGAACTTTACAATCAGGGCATTGTAGATGTGTCCTATCGTTATCCCAAGATGTATGTCATCCGTCCACAGTTTTTTATTCCGTTAATTTCATTTTTGCGTAATGCTGCTTTATCGGCAGCTGATGCTCGCCGTGAATTGGCTGAGATTCGCCAGCAAAATGTCGATGTGACACACTTCGAAGAAAAGATGCAGAATTTCCAGGATGGTTTTTCCAAAAATTTTGCTGCAGCGTCAAAGCGTTTTGATGTGGCTATCGAGGAAATTGACAAGACAATCTCACATCTGCAAAAGGTTAAAGAAAATCTTTTAACCTCCGAAAATCAATTACGACTTGCTAATGACAAAGCGCAAGGTCTTACTATCCGCAAGCTCACTTGGGGTAATCCCACTATGCAGGAGAAATTCCGTCAACTTGAGGAGTAGAGGGTTTTTCTCCGCACTAAGCGGAGTTTCTGATTTAGATATACCCCCTATGGGTATACTGCCTTCAACTGCAACATATAGGAGGAGGGATTCGGATGGCAGAGCATTGTGCATATAAGCAGACGCCTCGCTCGGATGAACTCATAGTTGATGTTACTCGTCGTATCAATCGCGCGATTGGTCAGCTCAATGGTGTAAAAACCATGATTGATAACAATCGCTACTGCGGTGATGTGCTAACTCAGCTTGCTGCTGTGGAGAGTGCAGTCAAAGCAGTGAGTCGCATAGTACTCAAAGAGCATCTAGAAACCTGCGTAGTTGAGCAGGTCCAGGCAGGTAATACTGAAGTGCTTGATGAGGTTATGGCCCTACTCAAAAAATTTGGTGCTTAAAGACTGTTGATACGCCAGCCAAGGATGTGAGGCTGGATTTTGGGGAAAGACATGAAAGAAACTCTTGATATTGTTGGCATGACTTGCGCTGCTTGCTCTGCTCGTGTGGGCAAAGCTGCATCTGCTGTGCCAGGTGTTGCCGCCGCAGATGTTAACCTACTTAAAAATTCAATGACTTTAGATTACGATGGCTCGCCTGCAACAGTCCAGGCGGTTGTGGCAGCCGTAGAAAAAGCAGGTTATGGTGCTCTACGTAGGCAGCGCTCAGATATAAGTAAAAAGGATGCTGCTGTTTCCGCGCCTGGAGAGATTGCACGCAAGACTCAAGAACAAAAGCTTCGACAGCTCATTATCTCCGTAATATTTGAATTGCCGCTTTTCTATATTGCAATGGGTCCCATGTTTGGATGGCCTCAATTGTTATTTTTTGTGGGTCAACAAGGAATAATGGTAAGGGCGCTTGTTGAGCTGCTTTTGTTGGTGCCTATCCTTTTGGTTAATCGTAATTATTTTGTGGTTGGTTTCCGCACCTTAGGGCATCTATCGCCCAACATGGATAGTTTGATTGCTATTGGCTCTGCCTCGTCAGTAATTTACGCGCTTGCCGCGACTCTGCGTATGGCTTGGTCGCTTGGTGGTGGCGATTTTACCCAGGCAATGGTAGCTTCGCATGATTTGTATTTTGACTCTGCAGGTATGATTTTGACCTTGATTACCTTGGGTAAGTACTTTGAAGCCCGGGCAAAAGGTCACACTACTGATGCGATCACTTCGCTGATGAATCTTGCCCCCAAGACGGCAAATGTTATGCGTGACGGAGAAGAGCAGCAGGTTCCTGCCGAGGAAGTGCGCCTAGGTGAGCGAGTTATCGTGCGCGCTGGCGAGTCTTTGCCGGTAGATGGTGTGGTGCTTGAAGGTTCTGCTTTGGTAGATGAATCTGCAATCACGGGCGAGCCTATTCCTGCAGAAAAAACGGTGGGTTCAAAGGTGAGCGCTGCCACGACGAGTACCTCGGGTTGGATGACAGTTGAGGCTCGGGCAGTCGGAGATGATACGACACTTTCTGCCATTATTCGCTTGGTCGATGAAGCTACCAGCTCTAAAGCTCCTATTGAGCGCATGGCGGACAAGATTGCTGGTGTATTTGTACCTGTAGTTATTGGTATTGCTTTGATAGTACTGATTGTTTGGTTGCTTTTGGGTGCGGGGCTTTCAGTAGCGCTTACTCATGCGGTATCGGTACTGGTGATTTCTTGTCCCTGTGCTTTAGGTCTTGCCACTCCAACTGCTGTTATGGTGGGCACTGGTAGGGGAGCAGCACATGGCATCCTTATCAAGAGTGCTGAGGCCCTTGAGGGTGCTTGCAATGTAGATATGGTTGTGATGGACAAGACGGGTACTATCACGGCAGGAGCACCTGAGGTTACCGACGTTGTAGTGGCAGCTAACATCAGTGAAGATGAACTTGCAAAGCTTGCTCATGCGCTTGAACAAAAAAGCGAACATCCTTTGGCACGCGCTGTCATGAGCTGGGCAGAAGCCCATCATGTTCAAGACAGACAATCTGCTGTTGTGCAGAAATTTCAGCAAATTGATGGTGGCGGACTGACAGGAATTTTGGAAGGTCAGCAGGTGTTTGTGGGAAATCGTCGTCTGATGGAGGCAAAGGGCGTCGAGTTGGGAGCTCTACTTGGTCCTGCTGAGGCTGCTGCAGCTCAGGCTAAAACTCCGATCTTTTTTGCGGAGGGTATGCGAGTTTTTGGTATGCTTGCTGTTGCTGATCCCATCAAGCCCAGCAGCGCCGAGGCGATAAGTCGTCTGCATGGCATGGGTATCAAAACCTTGCTGCTTACTGGTGACCAGTTGACCACTGCAACAGCAGTAGCTGGGGCGGTTGGTGTTGATGAGGTTGTTGCAGGGGTGCTTCCGCAGGAAAAAGAGCAAAAAGTTCGTGAACTACAAAAAGCGGGTAGCACGGTTGCTATGGTAGGTGATGGTATTAACGATGCGCCTGCACTTGCTCGCGCAGATATTGGCATTGCTATTGGTGCTGGTACCGATGTTGCCATTGAGTCAGCAGACATTGTATTGATGCACTCCGATCCCAATGATGTGGCAACTTCTATCGAGTTGTCACAGGCAACGCTCAAAAAAATTAAGCTAGGACTCTTTTGGGCGCTCTTTTATAATGCACTTTGCATTCCTATTGCAGCGGGTGTGCTTGTACCTTGGGGTATCCAAATTAATCCGATGATTGGTGCTGCAGCCATGGGATTTTCCAGCGTTTTTGTGGTAAGCAATGCTTTGCTTTTGCGCCTGTGGAAGCCGAAGAGACCTAAATTTAGCAGTCATAATACCGTTGTTGTTCAAGAGAGTCAGTCTGTACTGGCAGAAAGCGAGGAAGAAATGTCTCACAAACAGCTTAAGGTTGAGGGTATGATGTGCCAGCATTGCGTTGCTCACGTTACTCAAGCACTTGAGGATGTTAAGAGTGTCAAAAACGTTACCGTTAATTTGGAGCAGGGTACTGCCGATCTTGATGCAGGCCTGCTTGTTCGTGATGACACACTTGTCAAGGCAGTTGAAGAGGCGGGATATAAAGCAAGCATTGTATAAGAAACGTTTGCCGACCAAAACTAACCGCTCGCCTAGAATCCGGGGTACTCTAGTGCCCCTTTTTTATGTCTACAAGATAGTATAAAGACAGATGTAAACGTTACCAGAAACGTTTCCAGAAACAAGACAAACCAAGTCTTGTACAGATGAGCCGAAAGGGGGAGACCTTGGCTACTATCAAAGACGTTGCAGCATTGAGTGGCGTTGCAGTGAGCACAGTCTCCCGGACAATCAACGGTCATCCCGATGTGAGTGCAGAAACTCGAGCCAAGGTTATGGATGCTGTGTGCGAGCTTCACTATGTACCCAATATCAGCGCTCGTGATCTTGTACAAACCCAAGCAAAACACCTCGGTCTAGTGATTCGTGGTGCAGAAAATACTTTTTATGCTCCCATCGTACGCACCATTGGGCAGTGTATTGATCGCGCTGGGTACACCATGGTCATTGATCAAATTGAGTTTGACTCTGATGAGGTTGCGGCAGCGGCAGCGCTTGCTCAGTCTAAGCGTCTGCGCGGTGTTATTTTGCTTGGCGGTCGTTTTGACTATAACCCCAAAGACATTGCTTCTATTGGTGTTCCAGTCATTTGTTGTACTCATGCCAATCAATTTGGCAGCCTTGATGAAAGTTGCTATTCCTCGGTTGCTATTGACGACGAAGCAACTGCTTTTCAGGCAACAAATAAACTTATTGAACTGGGTCACAAGCATATAGCAGTGCTTCTCTCGGCTACAGATGATCACTCCATTTCCGAGCTTCGCTATCGCGGATATTGTCGAGCTCTGCGCGAAGCAGGACTGACGATAGATGAAAATCTTGTTGTTTGTGCTTTGGATTTTTCTCTTGAGGCAGCCTATTCGGGAACTCGTACACTCATTCAAAATCATCCTGAAATAACAGCTCTTTTTGCGGTAGCCGATTCACTGGGAATTGCTGCGCTTAAAGGTCTTCATGATGAAGGCTTGATAGTCCCTCGGGATTTTTCGCTTATTGCAATCGACGGAATTGAGCTGTCGTACTTTGCAATTCCTACATTAACCACCTTGGTACAACCCCAGATAGAGCTGGGAGAGCTTGCAGTCGATACGCTGCTCTCGATGCTCAATAAGGAGGATTCTACGCGGCACATCCGCGTGGAGACACATCTGCGGAAGGGAGGCACCATCGCTCCAGTTGCTTCGTAGATGCAACAAAGTAGGTACGGCTCGTTATGTAGGGCACAAACTTATGTAGGGCACGAACGCATCGCAAGATGCGGGAAATATAAACAGAGGGAAAGGATTTGGTATGAGCAAGGGAATGACACGTAAGACTTTCTTGGGTACTGCAGGTCTTGTTGCAGCAACGACTCTCGCCGCTTGCGGCGGCAAGGGTGGCAAGGGTGGTGCTGGTTCCTCCGCAGACGAGGGTGGCGCTACCGTTTATTGGCTCAACTTCAAGCCCGAGATTGATGAGCTTCTCCAGAAACTCGCAAAGAAGTATAGCGATGAGAAGGGCGTATCTGTCAAAGTCAAGACTGCAGCAGCAGGCACCTATGAGCAGACCCTGACCGCTGATATGGACAAGGCAGAGAAGGCTCCCACCCTCTTTGTTATTGGCAACTCTGCGGGTGTTAAATCTTGGGGCGGCTATGCTATCGACCTCAAGGGCACCGACATCCAGAAAGAAGAGATCGACGATACCTACGATCTCTTTGACGCTGACGGCAAGATGGTCTCTCAGGGCTACTGCTACGAGTGCTATGGCATCATCGCCAACAAGGACCTCGTGGAGAAGGCTGGCCACAGCATGGACGAGATCACCAACTTTGAGGGTCTCAAGAAGGTCGTCGAGGACATTCACAAGCGCAAGGATGAGCTGGGATTTGACGCTTTCACTGCGTGCGATATGACCGATGACAGTTCTTGGCGCTTCACCGGCCATATGGCAAACCTCGAGTACTTTTACGAGGAGAAGAAGGCTGGCAAGAAGTGGGATGAGTGCCCCAAGACCATCACCGGTGAGTTCCTGCCCAACTACAAGATGCTCTTTGACCTGTGCATCAACAACTGCACCGTTGATCCCAAGACCCTGTCTACCGATACTTCTTACTCCAATGGTCAGGAGTTCATCGATGGCAAGGCGGCCTTCGATGTTCAGGGCAGCTGGCAGTATGCCACCTATGCAGAGGCTCAGAAGAACACCACGATGATTCCGTATTATTGCGGCGTTGAGGGCGAGGAGAAGGCTGGTCTCAACTGCGGCACCGAGAACCGCTGGGCAATCAACACCAACTCCTCCGAAGAGCAGCAGAAGGCAACCCAGGACTTCATGGTCTGGCTGGTTACCGATGCTGATGCTTCTGCTCAGCTCGTCGAGCAGCTCGGCATTATGCCGTTCCAGAACGCTGCAAAGTCTACCAACGGCTATCTCAACGCTGCTGCTGCTTACACCGAGAAGGGCAACTATGTCATGGACTGGGTTACCAGCTATCAGCCCAACGTTGATGACTACCGTAAAGCTCTTGTTTCGGCTATGAACGCTTACTGCGCCGATCAGACCGATGCAAACTGGGATGCAGTCAAGACTGCGTTTGTCGATGGCTGGGCAACCCAGTACGCAAAGGCAAATGCCTAAGCTTTAGCAACTCGTACTAGCGATTTAGTGTGGAGCCAGGATGGGATGAAATTACCCCGTCTCGGCTCTTTACCCAAATTCCAGTATTTATTGAATTCATTTCGAGAAGCAGAAAGGAGAGAGAATGGCTGCTAAGCTCAAGACTGGAAATTCAATTCGCAGGTCTACACGCCATTGGGCATGGCTTTTTATTTTGCCAGTGTTTGCTGCATTTTGCATCGGCTTCATTGGGCCCTTTATCCAAGGCATGTATTTGTCGCTGTGTAGCTTTAGGCTTGTTTCCAATGCTCAGTTTGTTGGCTTTTCAAACTTTGCAACGGCTTTGGCTGATGAAAGCTTCCAGCACTCTTTCTGGTACACAGCTCTTACCGCAGTGGTAAGTCTCGTGCTTATCAATGTGTTGGCCTTTACAGTTGCCTATGTACTCACCCAAAACATCAAGGGATCCAATCTTTTCCGTACGGTTTTCTTTATGCCCAACCTCATTGGTGGCATTGTTTTGGGTTATATCTGGTCGATGATTTTTGATGGCATATTGCGCGCCTACAACACATCAATCTTGCTTAATACTACCTACGGTTTTTGGGGTCTTATCATCTTGATGTGCTGGCAGCAGGTTGGCTATATGATGATTATTTATATTGCTGGCTTGCAGGCTGTGCCCGAGGATATGCTTGAGGCCGCCAAGATTGACGGCGCAACCAAGTTGCAGACTCTCTTTAAGGTGACAATTCCCAATGTCATGCCCTCGATTACCATCTGCATGTTCTTGTCGCTTACCAACGGCTTTAAGCTCTTTGACCAGAACCTTGCTCTTACGGGTGGTTTGCCCTACATCATCCAGCCTGATGGCAACACCATCAATACGACTGAGATGCTGGCACTTAACATCTTCAATACCTTCTATGGCTCTGCAACCGCTGCTCGCGGTGTTGCACAGGCCAAGGCTGTCATCTTCTTTGTGCTGGTTGCAGCACTTGGATTGGCTCAGCTTTATTACACCCGTAGAAGGGAGGTGCAGCAGTAATGGCAAAGACAAAAGAACAGACTCTCGCTGCCGAGCGTCGTACCAAGACTACCTTGTCGGTGACACTTGCAATCATCTGCATTGCTTGGGTACTGCCTATGGTTGCCGTGATTATCAACTCATTCAAGAAGAATACCTTCGTTAAGACCGAGACCTTTGCTTTGCCTACAGCAGAAAGCTTTGCTGGTTGGGATAACTTCATCAAAGGTATGACCTTTGGTAACTATCCCTTTGCAAGCTCTGCTCTCTATTCGGTCATCATTACCGTTTTGTCGGTAGCGCTTATTTTGGTGTTCTGCTCGATGGCCGCTTGGTATATTCAGCGCGTGAACTCGCTGTTTTGCAAGATCGTCTACTATCTGTGTGTCTTCTCGATGGTAGTGCCCTTCCAGATGGTGATGTTTACCCTGTCGCGTACTGCCTATGTGTTACACATGGACAATCCCTTTACTATTCCCATCATCTACCTGGGTTTTGGTGCAGGCCTTGCTATCTTTATGTTCTCGGGCTTTGTTAAAGCAATTCCTCTTGAGATTGAAGAAGCTGCTGCAATTGATGGTTGCGGACCTGTTCGTACCTTCTTCCTCGTAGTGTTGCCCATGCTCAAACCTACCCTTATTTCCGTAGGTATCCTTGAGATTATGTGGGTTTGGAATGACTACCTCCTGCCATATTTGGTACTTGATACCAATGAGTACCGCACGATTCCTATTCATATTCAGTATCTCAAGGGTAGTTATGGCACAGTTGATCTAGGTGCAACGATGGCTTTGATTTTGCTTGCCATTATTCCTGTTGTTGCCTTCTATCTTGCCTGCCAGAAGCACATCATCAAGGGCGTCGCAGCTGGCGCTGTGAAGGGTTAGTCATGGAGAGGTCGAGTGGCATCATAGCTCCACTGTTCTCACTGCCATCACCTTATGGCATTGGTAGCTTGGGCGCTGCTGCGCGCGAGTGGATTGATTTTCTTGCTGCAGCAAAGCAGAGCTGGTGGCAATTGCTGCCGGTAGGTCCTACGAGCTATGGAGATTCGCCTTACCAAAGTCCTTCGACTTTTGCAGGTAATCACTACTTGATCGACCTTGACTTGCTTGTCCAAGATGGACTTCTAGAGGCAAAAGAGCTTATGGCAGTCGAGTGGGGAAATGACCCCGCACGTGTTGACTACCAGGCGCTCTATGAGCATCGCCTATCGCTTTTAGCCTTGGCTTGCGAGCGTGGCTGGCAGCGTGATGCTGCAAAAATTGCTAGCTTTGCTCGGGAAAATGCTACTTGGCTTGATGATTATGCGCTGTTTATGGCTGTAAAACGCCACTTTGGTATGGTTGCTTGGACCGATTGGCCTGATGAGGCTATTCGTCTGCATGAAAGCAAAGCTTGCGAAGCATATCGCACAAAGCTTGCTAGTGATGTGCGCCTCTTTGTGTATACGCAGTATCTCTTCTTCCAGCAGTGGGAGGAATTGCGTCGTTACGCGCACAAACGGGGTGTGGGCATCATTGGCGATATGCCAATTTATGTGGCAATGGATTCTGCTGATGTCTGGGCTGAGCCTGCAAACTTCCAGTTGGATGAGCTTAATGTTCCCACGTTTGTTGCAGGTGTACCACCTGATAATTTTTCAGCAACAGGTCAGCTTTGGGGTAACCCTTTGTACGATTATGAAGCAATGGAAGCTGATGGTTTTGACTGGTGGCGTCGCCGTGCTGCTGGTGCTGCTCGTCTGTTTGACGTAATTCGCATCGATCACTTCCGCGGTATCGAGAGTTATTGGGCGGTACCCTATGGTGCGACGACCACCAAAGATGGTCACTGGGTCAAAGGGCCTGGTATCCGTCTTGTCAATGCCATTAAATCTGCCATTGGGGATTGTGGCTTGATTGCTGAGGATTTGGGCTACCTTACAGTTGAGGTACGTGAATTGCTTGTTCAATCTGCCCTTCCAGGGATGAAGATTATGCAATTTGCCTTTGACTCACGCGATCAGGATAGTGCAGGCATCATGCCGGCAGACTATCCCCAAAACTGTGTGTGCTATGTAGGTTCTCATGACAACGCGCCTATTGCTGCATGGGCACAAGAGGTGCAAGCGAGTGATTTGGCAGCGGCGTCTAAATATCTCAAGGTAAAGGATGAGTCCGATCTTCCTTGGGCTTTTGTACGCGCAGGTATGGCAAGCAAGGCACAGCTTTTTATGGCACAGATTCAGGATTATCTGGGTCTCGGTGCAGATTCTCGTATCAATTCGCCGGGAATTCTCGGCGGCAACTGGCAGTGGCGACTTGTGCCTGGCCAGCTGAGCAGTAGTCTGGCGGCACAAATTGCCGACCTTACCACCCAGTACGAAAGGAGTGTGAAGCACTCATGGCAACAGTAAGCCTACGTCATATCGAAAAGGTGTATCCCAACACCGAGGCAAAGAAGGGCTTGTTTGGCAAAAAGGCTCAAGCCCCCAAGAAGAAGCACAATCTCAAGGTAACCGATGAGGGTGTTTTGGCAGTAGAGGACTTCAACCTCGAAATTGCTGACCGCGAGTTTGTTGTTCTTGTTGGCCCTTCGGGCTGCGGCAAGTCTACTACCTTGCGTATGGTTGCAGGCCTAGAGGAGATTACCCGTGGCGAGCTGTTGATTGACGGCAAGCTTATGAATGATGTGGCGCCCAAGGATCGCGACATCGCAATGGTTTTCCAGAGCTATGCTCTTTATCCTCATATGACCGTTTATGACAATCTCGCTTTTCCCCTTAAACTTCGCAAGGTTGAGAAAAGCGAGATTGACCGCAAGGTTCGTGAAGCTGCAGAGATTTTAGGCATCACTGAGTACCTCGAGCGTAAACCCAAGGCGCTGTCTGGTGGCCAACGTCAGCGTGTTGCTATCGGTCGCGCTATTGTTCGTGAGCCCAAGGTTCTGCTTATGGACGAACCGCTCTCCAACCTTGATGCAAAGCTGCGCAACCAGATGCGCGCAGAGATTATCAAGTTGCGCCAGCGCATTGATACCACCTTTATCTATGTCACACACGATCAAACCGAAGCTATGACTTTGGGTGACAGCATTGTCATCATGAAAGATGGTGTGGTGCAGCAGGTTGGCACTCCTCAGGAAGTCTTTGATCATCCCGCAAATCTCTTTGTTGCAGGCTTCATTGGCGTGCCTCAGATGAACTACTTTGATGCCGAGCTCGTACGCAAGGGAGATAGCTACTCGGTGGTTATCGGTGATGTTGTAGTTGAGCCAAGCGCGGACAAGCAGGAGCGTCTGCTTGCCCACGATGTTCAGAGCCAGGCTATTACCTTGGGCGTGCGTCCCGAGCACTTGGTACTTGATACCAGCGAGCCTCCCGCAGCCAATACGCTCAATGGTAGCGTTGAGGTCTCCGAGATGATGGGCTCATCGATTCACCTGCATCTGAATGCCAAAGGTCAAGACGTTATCGTTATCGTTCAGACTACCGAGCTAGCAAAGTCAGGTTTAACGGCATTTGCTCCCGAGACAACGATTTCTTTCTCTTTCCCAGGCAATGCGGTGCATCTCTTCTCCAAGGAAGACGAGCACAACCTCGAGTTTTAAGCTCTAGGTTTTACGTGCCTTCCCTCTGTCGGCAGCTCGCTTTTGGCGGGCTGCCGTTTTTTGCGACGGGTCATCAATCTGGTGTCGTGTGTTGTGTCAAAAGCCACGAACTGTTTCATGCAGCATGGCCCTGCTTGCCAAACGCCACGTATTCTTTCCCCTAGTGAGGCTCTGCTTGCCAAAAGCCACGTTCTACTTCACTTTTTTAGCCAAAAGCCACACTTTGTTTCACGCGAAAAAAATCTACCTGCGCAAACGTGAAGGCCCTTGAAGAGATTTGTGGCTTTTGACATTTTTTCTGAAATAGAACGTGGCTTTTGGCAAGCAGAGCCGCGATTGCTGAAACAGAGTGTGGCGTTTGGCACTCGGCATGAAATGAAGTGTGGCTTTTGGCGTCTGGCATGAAGCAGAACGTGGCGTTTGGCACCCAGAGTGAAGCAGAACGTGGCTTTTGACAAGTCATGAGGAAATGTGCAGCGGATGATGCCTAGGATAAAGAGCTCTGTGGCATTTGCAGCCGTGGGAAGCAAAACGTGGCTTTCCGTGATTACAGGTCATCAATCCGTCCCGCGCAGATTAGTTGTGATTGGAGATTGCCAGGGACGCGAGGCCAAAAGCAGTTTGTACTTGCGTTCTGAGACACTACTTAGCGCCGCTCACGGGTTGAATGGCAGTGCTGCTGCGAGATTGAGTCAGTTTCGCTAAACTAAAAGAGTGACGACGACGCCCGGACGTAAGAGCCGGTGCGAACGGGAGGAAGGCAAGCTATGGCTGCACCTAAGGTTCTGTTCGTTGGCTCCGAGTGCTATCCCTTTATCAAAACGGGTGGACTCGCTGATGTTATGGGCGCGCTGCCCAAGGCTTTGGTAGCCGATGGCGTGGACGTGCGCGTAATTATTCCCAAATACAATGTCCTGCCTCAAGAGTATAAAGACCGCATGACGCATGTCTGCGACTTTTGGATGGATATGGGAGGTATTGGCAACCATTTTGTGGGCGTTGAGACCTTCGACCAAGATGGTGTTACCTACTACTTCCTTGATAACGAGGATTTCTTTGGTTGGGGCGCGCCCTATACCAATATGTATGATGACATCGAAAAGTTCATTTTCTTTGACAAAGCGGTACTAGCGGCATTGCCAGTTATTGGCTGGACTCCTGATATCATCCACTGCCACGATTGGCAAGCAGGACTTGTGCCAGTGTTTTTGCGTACGCTCTTTTATGACACCGATCTTTCGCGCAATACTAAGTGTGCAATCACCATTCACAACCTGCGCTTCCAAGGTATTTGTGAACGCGAGCGTATGCAGCGCGTCTCAGGTATTCCTGATGAGGCATTTGCACTGGACAAATGTGGTTATTCGAGTGCAGCCAATGCCTATCGCAATGATGCCAACATGCTCAAGGGTGGCATTGTCTACGCTGACCGTGTAACTACGGTATCCGAGACGTATGCAGGCGAGATTCAGACTAGTGAGTATGGTGAAGATCTTGATGGCATTATGCGCTACCATGCCTCCAAGATGGTGGGCATTGTTAACGGTATTGACTATGAGGTCAACAACCCCAAGACAGACAAGCATCTAACGTATAACTATTCCTCGCGCAATGTCATTAAAGGTAAAGCCGAAAACAAGCTGGCACTTCAGCGTGAGCTTGGCCTTGCTGAGGATCCAAGCAAGATGGTCATTGGCTTGATCTCGCGTCTTACCAACCAAAAGGGTCTCGACTTGGTGGGCACCATTGCTGAGGATATGGTTGTTGACGGTAATACGCAGTTTGTTTTGCTTGGCACAGGCGATAGTGATCTTGAAAATATGTTCCGCGATCTTGAGTGGCGTCACCACGGTACCGTCTCTAGTTCCATCATGTACTCAGGCGAACGTTCGTCCAAGATTTATGCAGCAGCCGATGCCATGCTGGTACCCAGTCGTTTTGAGCCCTGTGGTCTCACACAGCTTATTGCTATGCGTTATGGTGCACTACCTATCGTGCGTGAGACTGGTGGCCTGCGTGACACGGTTGAGCCGTACAACGAATATGAAGAGACAGGCGTGGGCTTCTCGTTTAACCGCTACGATTCATGGCTGTTGCTCAATGCAATTAACTACGCCAAGACGGTTTACTTTACGCGGAGGCACAGTTGGGATGTGATGGTACGTCGCGCAATGACTCGTGACTTTAGCTGGAACGTCTCTGCCAAACGCTACGAAGAGCTTTACTGCAGTATGCTGGGCTAGGCGGCTAGCAAGACGCAGAAAGAAAAAGTAGAAATCTTAGTGTGTAGCGCTTAGATTTCCTTCTTTTGGGTACCATATGCTTTGTTGACTCTGTATCCAATCGAAAGGGGCATTGCGCTATGCGCCAGTTCAAGACTGAGTCCAAAAAGCTCTTGGACCTCATGATTAACTCTATCTACACCAATCGCGAGATTTTCTTGCGTGAACTTGTCTCTAATGCGTCTGATGCGGTTGACAAGCTGCATTTTGCAAGTTTGACTGACCCTGCTTGTAAGCTGGGTGATGATGAGCTGCAGATTCGCCTGAGTGTGGATAAAGATGCGCATACGTTGACGATTTCTGACAATGGTATTGGCATGAGTGCAGAGGATCTTGACCGTAATCTGGGTACCATTGCACACTCTGGATCAGAGGAATTCAAGGCAGCCAATACACAGGCAACAGATGAGAAAAACGAAGAAAATTCCCAGAGTGCAGCCAAGATTATTGGTCAGTTTGGTGTGGGCTTTTATTCTGCCTTTATGGTGGCAAAGCGTGTGCGCGTGGTAAGCCGTGCCTTTGGCTCTGACGAGGCTCATGTGTGGGAGTCCAACGGTCTTGATGGCTACAGTGTTAAGCCTATCGATGCGGATGCCCTGCTCGAGGGTCGTAGCAACGGTACCGATGTTATTCTGACGTTGCGCGATGATACCGACGACGAAAAATACAGTGACTATTTGGAAGAGTGGCAGCTGCGCGATCTGATTAAACGCTATTCCAACTATGTACGTTATCCCGTGCGTATGTTGGTGACTAAGAGTCGCCAAAAGCCTGCTCCTGAGCCCAAGCCCGAGGATTATACGCCCGAGTGGGAAGAGTATACCGAGCTCGAGACGCTGAATTCCATGACACCTATCTGGCGTCGTCGTCCTTCTGAGGTGACTCAGGATGAATATGATGAGTTCTATGAGCAGAGCTTTCATGATTATTCGAAGCCCTTGCGCACCTTCTCCCTACATGCCGAAGGTACGATTGAATATAATGCGCTGTTCTTTGTGCCCAGCGAGCCGCCCTTTGACCTCTATAGTCGTGACTATGAGAAAGGCCTGCAACTCTATAGTCGTGGTGTGTTAATCCAGGATAAGTGCGCAGATTTGCTTCCTGACTATTACAACTTTGTTCATGGCGTGGTTGACAGTCCCGACATCGCACTCAATATCTCGCGTGAAACCCTGCAACAGACGCGTCAGCTTCAGGCAATTGCTCGGCGTGTAGAGCGCAAGATTTCCAGTGAACTGCAGACCATGCGTGACGATGCACGCGCAGATTATGAGAAGTTCTTTGAGCACTTTGGTCGTGGCCTAAAGTACGGTATTTATGCTAGTTATGGTGCCAAGAAAGATCCGCTGGCAGACTTGTTGCTGTATTGGTCAGCAAAGCAGGGGCGTCTGGTGACTTTGGCAGAGTATGTGGCTGCTATGCCTGAGGGACAGGATGTTATTTACTATGCTGCGGGTGAGGATCGCGAGCGTCTAGAAAAGATGCCCGTGGTGCATTCAGTGCTTGACCATGACTTTGACGTGCTGTTGATGACAGAGGATGTCGACGAGTTCTGCTTGCAAATGATGCGCGACTACAGCTGGACCCCTGAGGCCAAAGAAGGCGAGGAAGCCAAGGAGCGCAAGTGCGAATTCAAAAACATTAGCTCGGGCGACCTTGATCTGGCAACGGATGAGGAAAAGAAGCAGGCCGAGGAAACAGCGGATGAAAACAAGGAACTGCTTGAAGCTATGAAGTCAGCTTTAGGCGATGCAATCTCAAAGGTTGCCGTATCGCCGCTTGCTACAGATGCACCTGCAGTTATTGCTTCTGAGGGACCCATTTCTCTGGAGATGGAGCGTGTAATCTCCGAAGGCCCCGAAGGTATGCCCCAAATTGGTGCTCAGCGTGTGTTGCAGCTTAATGCAACACATCCTGTGTTTGAAAAATTGCGTGCTGCCCAGCAGGCAGGAGACACAGACAAGCTCAATCTGATGAGCTCGTTGCTGTTAGACCAAGCACTGCTTATGGCGGGACTTCCTGTGAAAGATCCTGTAAACTTTGCCCAAAATGTGTGCAAGTTGATGGCATAAACCCAGCTAGACAGCCTAACTAGCACAAATATTAACGAGACGGCTCTGCCTTAAGTGACAGAACCGTCTCGTGGTATCTAAGGAGTTGGATAGGCAGATATTTCGTGTCGTCTGCATGCGTTAGGATAGATAACTAAAGCAAATACAAGGGGGCAACGTGGCAGATCAAAACAATGATGGGGTATGGCAGACTTCGCTTTTTGGTGAAGACGAGCAGCTGGATACAGCTCCTCAATCTCCAGCGCAAACGCCTGCCGAACGAGTACTTGAACTTCGCGCCATCCTTGACCGCGCTGCATATCAATACTATGTACAAGATAACCCCGAGTTGACTGATGCACAGTTTGATCGCTATTTGCTTGAGCTGCAGAATATCGAAGCAGAGCATCCCGAGCTATTGACGCCCGATTCTTATACTCAGCGTATTGGTGGTTTTGTTGACCGTGCGTTTACGCCAGTGACGCATGCACGACGTATGTATTCCATCGATGATGCTATGGATCTTGACGAGCTGGATGAGTGGCTTGAGCGTACGGTAGAGTCGTTGGGTGCAGGAGATGTTGCCTTTACCTGTGAGCTAAAGATTGATGGCTTAGGAGTTGCTCTGACCTACCGCGATGGAAGATTAGTACGTGCAGCTACGCGTGGCGATGGCACGACGGGCGAGGATGTTACTGCAAACGTGCTGACGATTTCTGATGTGCCTCGTACTTTGGCACGAGCAGGACTTGCGCATGTGGTAGATGGTGGGTTAGGACAATCCATTGAGGTTCGTGGTGAAGTCTACATGCCCAAGCACAGCTTTGTACGCCTCAATGAGGATGCCGATGCTGCAGGTCTTCAGCCCTTTGCTAATCCGCGCAATGCTGCAGCAGGTAGTTTGCGCCAAAAGGACTCCAAGGTGACGGCTGTGCGTGACCTAGCAACCTTTATTTATGCGGTGGCTGACGAGGAACCACTCGCAGTTAACACGCAAGCTGAATTTTTGGATTGGTTGCGCGACTGTGGTTTTCATGTCAACCCGTATGCGCGTCGCTGTGCCTCTGCGGCTGAGGTACATGCCTACTGTGAGACTGCGCTTGCTCACAGAGAAGAGCTTGACTATGACATTGATGGCGTTGTTGTAAAAGTTGACTCGCTTGCAGGTCAAGCCACGCTTGGTGCTACCGCTCGTGCACCACGCTGGAGCATTGCTTTCAAATTTCCGCCTGAGGAGAAGACCACAGTTCTGCGTGAAATTCGTATCCAGGTAGGTCGTACAGGCGTATTGACTCCAGTGGCGGAATTTGATCCCGTGGTAGTTTCGGGTTCAACGATTGCGCGTGCTACCTTGCATAATCTTGATGAGATTCGTCGCAAAGATGTGCGTGTGGGCGATACCGTGATTGTTCATAAAGCAGGCGACGTTATTCCCGAGATAGTAGGACCTGTGCGCGAGTTACGTCCCTCTACTGCTGTTGAGTTTGAGATGCCTACGCATTGTCCCAGCTGTGGGTCTCTTGTTGTGCGCGAAGAAGGCGAGGTAGCTTTCCGGTGCGTATCTATTGACTGCCCTTCTCAGGCGACAGAACGTTTGCTGCATTGGGTAAGTCGCGGCGCGATGGATATAGATGGTCTAGGAGATCAAATCGTTGAGCGTATGGTTGCCCAAGGCCTGCTTAGCGATGTGGCAGACTTTTACTATCTAACAGCAACGCAGCTAGCCGCCGTTGAAACTGGTCGTAGTTATGAGACTACCAGCAAAGACCATGAGGCTGGACAGGCGATTCTTGTAGGAAAAACCATTGCTACAAAAGTGATGAGCGAGATTGAAGAGTCCAAGAGTCGTGGTTTGGCTCGTGTACTTTTTGGTCTGGGTATTCGCATGGTGGGCGCTAATGTTGCTCGCTTGCTCGCTCAGCATTTTGGCAGTCTTGAGGCTCTACAGCTTGCAAGCGAAGAAGATATTGCACAGGTTGAGGGCATTGGACCCAAGATTGCTGCATCTGTTGTGTCCTTCTTTAGGGTCGCCGATAACCTTGCGGTAATTGAGCGCTTGCGTCAGGCAGGAGTCATGCTCGAAGAAGAGCAACAGGATGACACTATTCCCCAGACTTTAACTGGTTTGACTTTTGTCCTAACGGGCACGCTTCCTCATCATGGGCGTAGCGAAGTTAAAAATGCTTTGCTTGTTCTAGGTGCCAAAGTATCTGGTTCGGTTTCAAAAAAGACGAGTTTTGTGATTGCAGGGGAGGCTGCAGGATCCAAGCTCACCAAGGCAGAGCAGTTAGGTGTGCCAATTTTGAATGAAGAAGCACTTGAACATATTTTGGCAACAGGCGAGAGGCCAATGTCAGAGTAAAATGCTCGCCACAGATAATTTGTATACAGACAAGCAGCCGAGGGAGAGGAAACGGCTGCTTGTTTGATTCTTGCAAGAAGGGGAGGGTCGATGACCCTAGTAGAGATTTTGCTGTTAGGACTTGCGCTCTCGGCAGATGCGTTCTCGGTGACAGTTTCCAATACCTTTATTTATAGCGAAGAACCTAAAAGGCGTCTGATGTTGATGCCGCTTTTCTTTGGTGCGTTCCAGGCTTTGATGCCGCTATTGGGCTATTTCTTGGGCAGTGTTGCTGCTTCGCTTATCGAAAGCTATGCAGGCTTGGTGACCCTAGTGATTTTGGGCATTATTGGAGGCAATATGATTCGCGAGGGCGGTGGCGCTCTGCTTGCCGCGCGCCGCGGTGAAAGCGCTGAGGGCGATGTTTGCGCCGTTCGCCGTCGTATGACCTTGACTACACTGCTTTTTCAGGCAGTGGCTACTGCTATTGATGCCTTTGCGGTGGGTGTTAGTCTGCGTGCCCAGTCGGTAAACCTTGCATTTTCGGTTACTACGATTGGCCTGACTACTGCACTTTGTTGCGTCATTGCGATTGTGTTGGGCAAAAAACTTGATACATTGCTGGGCGACCGAGCCGAAGTTGTTGGTGGCATCGTTCTTGTGGGAATTGGTCTCAAAGCCTTCTTTGGCATATAGATCCAGCACTCATGCAAACGGTTCAATAGCGTCGCGCGGAGGCTGTAAATCCCCAGGTAAAATTTTTGTCAAGGGCGCTTTTTGAACCGTCTGCGATTACGTGTTGCAATTGAGTGCTGCAGTGAACCGTCTGCGATTGAGTGTTGCAATTGAGCGCTCGTAAAGCTGCAGACACTAACCCATATCGGGCTTACCATCGAAGTTAAGACCATTGACGATTTGAGCAAAGCCTTCACGGTCACCCGAGGACAAGCAGTGCGATAGTAATTCCCAGCGCTCAAGACCCAAATGATAGAGGTCGGGGAAACTTTCATTTCTGGGTTTACCATCGGCAGGATTAATCCATCTGCGCTGCTCAAGGTTTGCTGCTGCACAGGTATCGCTATCACTGGCCACATGCGCCATTGCCAAAATTCGCGAATAGTGAGTTTGACGTATCAGACGCTCAAGCTTTGCTGCTAGACGCATTCGCGTAGCACCTGCAGGCTCAATAAAACGATAAACCAATTCGTAGTCGGTAACCGCTCCGCCATAGGCAGCGACACCTATTGGCAGACCGTAGACCTGTAGCCCAATTTGGGCCATCAGCGCACCTGCTACTTGTGAAATGCGTTCGGTACGTGCTAGATAAGAATAAGTTGGCACATCTGTGACATTTATGCCGCGTAGTTGGCGTAGCATCCAAACATCAATCTCGCTTTCGAGCAGAGCGTGGATTTCTCCGTCAGCACCTTCAAGACCATATTCCGCTGTTGCTAGTTCATCCTGTTGAGCATAAATCAGCGGATGAGCAGCGCTGTCGAGTGCATAGTGGCCTAAGTAGCCCAACGACCAAGCGAGGCCGATGCGTTCGTCTTCGCGGCGCAGATGACTTACTGCATCGCGTAGCACCCAAAATGCATCAACAATCTTGCGTTCGTGGAGCTCCCACCCTAGTTTGTGGCAGAGTTTGGCATGTTCAGGAAAGGTAGTTGCGCAGGCAAAGAGGGGGTCGGGACCCTGATTGCCCAACAAAAAGGCAAGCAGCTCCTCTTCGTCACTCACGATACCTTCAGGTAGGAGTTTTACGGCATCTTCACCAAAGAGGTGATGAGTAATAATAGCTGGCATTTATATTCTCCTTATAACAACAGCCGCACGAGGCGGCTGTTGGAAGTTACAAATACATCCTATCCCAAGGCGAGCTATTTTGTCTTGTGGTTTAGCCACCAATACGTCCCCAGACAGTTCCTTCGTGTCCAGCACCCGTGCGGAATTTGACACCGTCGCCAAAGAGCTGCTTATATTGCAGGGTTTGCAGATCAAGACGTAGTTGAGCAGCAGGTGTACCTGCAGCCTGAGCAGCTTTAGTGCTGATATCGTTCCACTTACCCGACTTATCTTGGTAGCCCAAGAGATTGAGAACAGGCATGTCGCTATGGCGCATAACCAACTCAGCTTTGTTGAGGTCGGTGAGCGGACCACCAATTAGCTGCAGCATATCGGCTGCTAAGAAATTGGTACTGGTATCGATCTGCTGATTTTTCTTTGCACCAGCAACATCGTAGTTAGCCCAAATCATGTATTCAGTTGTGCGTTCACGCTCCTGATGTACCAAATCGGATGGATCATCGGTGATGAGCTTGTTGTACTCATTTGCAATGGAAGGCTGATGGTCGCCAAAGAAGACCACCACAACTTTGCGATCAAGCTTGGAGAGTTGCTTTAAGAACTTATCCATTGCGCGGTCCGACTCGTCGATAAGAGCCAGATACTCATCCAAAGCAGGGTTATCAATACCGTTTACGTGGTATTGCTTGACCATATCTGCTGGTAGAGCGCCCGTCTCATAACCGCCGTGATTTTGCATAGTGACATTGAGGAAGAACTGCGGGTTTTTGTTGGTCTTGAGACTCTCATAAATCTTGTCGTATGTTGCCTCATCGGTAACCATGTTGCGCAGACGCGCAGCGCCTGTAAAGTCGTTGATATCAAGGAAACGATCAAAGCCAAAGGTGGGGTAGACCACATCGCGTCCCCAGTTAGTGGCAAGATTCGGATGCATTGCGATGGTGTCATATCCCAGTTGTTTGAAGCTCGCGGCCATGTTGGGTACACCCTTCATGTCATAGACCATATAGGGATAGACGCCAGAACCCATAAATGCCATCGAGCAGCTTGTCATCAGTTCCCACTCAGAGTTGCAGGTACCTCCACCGTAAGGTGCAACGTAGAGAGTGCCTTTGGCGAGTGCACCTTGATAGTTTTTGAACCATTCAGGGCCGTTGTATGCGCCACCCAGATTCGCATAGCGGGATAGATCAGAGTAAGACTCATTCATGATGCAGATAACAGAGGGCTTCTCCTCATTAAACTGCTTGACCGCGGCCTTGTGCTCGGTGGTAGCGCCCAGAGTAGAGTCATACTTGGCAACATAATCAGCAAAGAGCTTTTCGGCAGACTTGTTGGAGTAGTCTTTGGGCTTTTCGGGATTGAAGGATTGGAGCTGAGTGAGGAAGGAGCTTACAAAGCCCTCACGCCAGTAGCTCTCTAGAGGAATCCAGGCGTTATAGACGATATTGAAAGTTTTAGCAAAGCTAATTTGTGTGCAACCCAGACCAAGTACGAGGCAGGTGGCAGCGGTAACCAGGAGGTTTGCGCCGACAGCCGCAATCTTTTTTGTGTGCTTGGGTTTAGGAGTTAGCGACAGCATCAAGATTACTAATGCAAGCAAAGCCACAGAAAGCAAAACCTTGCCATTGATAGCGTAAGTGTAACCACCACCGACGGCTGCAGCTGTACCCAATGCCAGAATATCACCTGCCATGATGGGAGTGTTTTTGAAGGTAACAACAAAGAATTCAGCAATGCCTGTTAGCTCAAAAATAATAGCGGCGATTGAGGCACCAACACCAGAACGCTGAGTCAAGAAATGTAGCGCTACCATCACAAGCAAAATGATAGCAATCTCGAGAATCATGCCTTCAATCCAGAAACTGTCAATACGTGGGTTTGAAGGCAGCTCAATGCAAACAAAGGTAAGGTAAGCGCCTAACAGCAATATAAGTGCTTCGAGAATCTGAGGCGCGGGTTTATGAAGCTCAGAGAGTTTATTGCGGATGTTGTTGTGCCAAAACGACACAATCGAGCCAGTTGCCAATGCAGCAGAGAGAGCAATGCGCTCCAGCAGACCCGCATTCACAAGACCCATTACGTCATAGATGCCAATGCCTATAAGAAAGAGAGTAAAAACAATGCTCCAGCCCCAATCGGCGGGTCTTATATCGTCTTTCTTGAATTTGCGCGGCACAAGTACATAAGCTGCTATCACAAGACAGAGAAAAACAAACTCAATAGCAAACATGACAACACTTTCGACGAGCTTTACGAGTCTATTCAAACATGTACAAGTTTCCCACGGTGTACATGAATATAATCTTAAGACATTCGAAAATTATGAAAAAAATAGAGAAAAGAGCAGGTAGACTGCAAAATACAATCTACCTGCTCTTGGATTAAACCCAGAAAAGCAGCGAGTTGTAACTAGGTACAGGCCACCAATCCGCACCGCAAATTTCTTCCATAGCATCGACCTTTTGACGTAGGTCTGCCATTGCGGGTAAAACATTGTCGCGATAGGCATTGTCCTGCTCGGCAGGATCTGCGAGTGCTTGGACAGCGGTGTTGCGCTCCTCTAAGTTATGGGTAGCAGCAGCAATTGCGGAGATACCCTCGGTGACAATGCGGACAGTCTCTTTTTCGGCGGGGCTATCGATGCCGATGGTTTCTTTGGCTGCTACTGCAGCGGCAATTTCGGAAGAGAAGCTGGTCAGTGCTGGTAAGTAGAGCTTGCGTGCCATCATTACCATTGTGTTGGCTTCGATATTGAGGAGCTTTGCATACTGCTCTGCTGCCGAAATGTAACGAGCACGGAGTTCAGACTCGCTGAGTACACCATAGCGACCAAAAAGCGCGATGGCTTGTGGGGTAATCATTGCGGGTAGGGCATCGGGAGTCGTCTTGAGGTTATGCAATCCGCGACGCGCAGCCTCGGCCTCCCAGTCCTCAGAGTAGCCATTGCCCTCAAAGATAATGCGGCGGTGCTCACGGAAGGTGCGTTTGACCCATGCCAGAGCATGTTCGACAAATTTGTCGGCGGGGACACGCTCGAGATCATTGGCAAAGCGGTCGCACTGCTCGGCTACTGCAGTATTAAGCACTACATTGGGGCCAGAAAGATTTTGCTGGCTACCACACATGCGGAACTCAAACTTGTTGCCTGTAAAGGCAAAAGGAGAAGTGCGATTGCGATCACTATTGTCGCGGAAGAAGTTTGGCAGCTGAGGAACTCCCAAATCAACCTCGGTGCGACTATGAGAATGTACAGAACGATCGTTGACCAGCGCATCTACAACAGGTGCAAGTTCGTCTCCAAGGAAGACGGACACAACAGCGGGCGGTGCCTCGTTGGCGCCTAGGCGATGGTCATTACCAGCCGATGCAATGCTTGCACGCAATAGGTCTGCATGTTCATTGACTGCTGCGACCAAGAAGGACAAAAACACCAAGAACTGCAGGTTTTCCTCGGGTTCATCTCCAGGCTCTAGTAGGTTTTGTCCATCTGCAGAAAGTGACCAGTTGTCATGCTTGCCCGAGCCATTGACATACTCAAAAGGCCGCTCATGTTGCAGGCAAGCAAGTCCATGGTGGGTTGCTAGCAGCTTGAGTTTTTCCATGGTAAGGAGGTTGTCATCAATAGCAACTGAGCCCTGCTCAAAAATGGGAGCAAGTTCGTGCTGCGAGGGCGCAACCTCGTTGTGCTTGGTGCGAACAGGCACGCCGAGCTTCCAGAGTTCATCGTCGACTTCCTTCATAAAGGCGTTGACGGTAGGGCGAATGGCGCCGAAGTAATGTTCTTCGAGTTCTTGTCCCTTGGCGGGTGGGCAACCAAAAAGCGTGCGACCAGTTAGTACAAGATCGGGACGAGCGGCAAAGTCCTGCTCACGAATAAGGAAATACTCCTGCTCGGGACCGCAGGTGGTGACCACGCGGCGGGGTTCTCGACCAAAAAGAGCAAGGACACGCTTTGCTTGCCGCTCGATAACAACCTGTGAGCGCAAGAGCGGAGTTTTTTTGTCCAGAGCTTCTCCGGTGTAGCTGATAAAGGCAGTTGGGATGCAAAGCACTTCATCTTTGATAAAGACGGGGCTCATTGGATCCCAGACGGTATACCCGCGCGCCTCAAAGGTTGCACGCAAACCACCCGAAGGAAAAGATGATGCATCTGGCTCACCTTGGATGAGCTCCTTACCCGAAAACGCCATCAATACGGTGCCGTCATCGCGAGGTGTGATGAAGCTGTCGTGTTTTTCGGAAGTGATGCCTGTAAGAGGCTGGAACCAGTGGGTGAAGTGGGTAGCACCATGCTCAAGTGCCCAGCTCTTCATTGCGTGGGCGACCTCATTTGCAATATCGAGATCAAGAGGCTCACCATCTTGAGTGACCTGCAGGAGCTTTTTGTACGTTGGCTTTGGCAGACGTTCCTGCATGTCAGCGTCGGTAAATAGCAGACTTCCGTACTCTTGCGAGACCTTGTCTTTACCCATATCAAATCCTCTCGGGACTCATGTGCGGTCATGCGGCTCAAGTTTACGCCGAAATGCTGCAATTTCGCTGTCATTAGCCTATACGCACAAATGTTACGTGTGCGCTGGCGCGCGACGTCGACGTTAGCTGTCACAGGGGGCGGGTAGAATAGATAGAACAGCTGTCAAAAAGAGCTTCAGAGGAGCTTTTATGTCTGAGAATACTTTTAGCGCCCATCGCACGATTGCCGTTATTGATGGTAATTCGCTTATGCACCGTGCCTTTCATGCGATTCCACCTACTATGACTGCGCCTGACGGTAGTGCAACCAATGCGATTTTTGGTTTTGTCAGCATGTTTATCAAGATGGTCGAGACTTTCCATCCCGATGGCATTATTTGCGCCTTTGATAAGGGCAAGCCTGCTGTGCGTGTGGAGATGTTGCCTGAGTACAAGGCTCAGCGTCCGCCGATGGATCCTTCGTTGCATCAGCAGTTTTCCAAGGTAAAAGAGTTGCTTCATGCGATGGATGTGCCAGTGTGCGAGCTAAATGGATGGGAAGGCGACGATATCCTAGGTACTCTTGCGCGCCGTGGTGAAGAAGCTGGTTACAATATGTATCTCATCACGGGTGACCGTGATATGTACCAGCTTTCGACAGATCATGTGCACATTGTCTCAACGCGCAAAGGCATGTCTGACGTTGCAATTATGACACCCGAGTCAGTTGAGAATCTCTACCACGGCATTACGCCCGAACTAGTTCCCGACTTCTACGGTCTTAAGGGTGATAGTTCAGACAATATTCCTGGTGTTCCAGGTATTGGTCCCAAAAAAGCTAGTGCGCTTATCGTGCAGTATGGCAATCTTGATGCTGTTGTTGCTCATGCTGATGAGGTCAAGGGTAAGGTGGGCGAAAGTCTACGCGAGCATATTCAGGACGCTCTGCTTTCGCGTGAGGTGGCACGGATTCGCACAGATGCACCGCTTGATATGGATTTTGCTGATGCTAAATGGCCAACTTTTGATCCAGCAACTCTGCGTGCTGCTTTTACTGCATTGGGCTTTACAAGCCTGACCAAGCGCATGCTTGCTCTTGCCTCGGCTGCAGCGACAACTGAGGGTGATAAGCAAAACGTTGCGTCTGAGCCTTCCTTTGAAATTACTAAGCCGCTTAGCGGAGAAGAAGCTCAGGACGCTCTCGATAGTGCCCTTGAGGAAGGGGAGTGGCTGGGTGTTGCCTTGGGGCTCGTTGATGGCAAACCTGAACAGCTGACCTTGGATTTGGGAGAGGACAACCAGCCGCAACAGACACTCTGGCTTGCAACTAGTACAAATATATTGAGTTTTGAGGACGAAACAGCTCTTTCTACGCTTGAGCAAATAGTTCGCAAGGGCAAGCTAGTTGCCGCTGATATCAAGGCATTGATACATGCAATTTGCCCATATGACTCTGCGTTGCCCGCGCATGTGGAGCCTCGTGAATTAAGTTCTACTCGTCTTTTTGACTGTGGTATCGCTGCATATCTACTGGATTCTGCACGCAGCGGTTTGGATATTGCGTCGTTGATGGTGGCTTTCCTTCCTGATGTTGCCTTGCCTGAGCCGAGCGACAAACTCCCACAGGCAGCACTTGATGCTTTGGGAGCACGCTTGTTGCAACCCAAGCTTGCTGCTCTGCTTGCTGAGGATGGCTCTGAGGAGATTTTTAATAACATCGAGATGCCTTTGCTGCCAGTGCTTTTGCAGATGGAGCGCACGGGCCTTAATGCTGACCCAGCGATTTTGGCTGCTCAATCGGCCGAGCTTGCCCGTGAAGTCAGTCAAATGGTTGCGCATATTCACGAAGTTGCAGGCGAGGAGTTTAATGTTGATAGTCCTATGCAGCTCTCACATGTGCTTTTTGAGGTATTGGGCTTGCCTACCTATGGTCTCAAAAAGACTAAGCGTGGCTACTATTCCACCAATGCCAAAGTGCTTGAGGATCTTGCCCAAGAAGAGCCCATTGTTGCCGAAGTGCTTGATTATCGTGAGCGCGCAAAGATAAAGTCTACCTACTTAGATGCTTTACCTGCACTTATTCGTAGTGATGGACGTATTCACACCACACTCAATCAGACGGTAACAGCAACGGGGCGCCTGTCGAGTTCCGAGCCTAATCTGCAAAATATTCCTACTCGCTCTGAGTTGGGTCATCGCGTACGTCGTGCTTTTACTGTGCCTGAAGGTTCGGTCTTCTTGGCCTGCGACTACAGCCAAATTGAGCTTCGCTTGCTGGCACATCTGTCAGGCGATGAGCATCTCATCCGTGCGTTTTGCGAGGGTGAGGACTTTCATGCCGAAACCGCTGCTCGTGTCTTTGGTGTGCCGGTGTCTGAAGTAACGCCTGCGTTGCGTAGTCGTGCCAAGGCGGTCAACTTTGGCATTGTCTATGGTCAACAAGCTTATGGTTTGGCCACTTCGCTCAAGATTCCGCGCACCGAGGCGCAAGAGATGATTGACCGCTACTACGCAGCCTATCCCGATGTTCGCACCTTCCTCAATGCACAGGTTGCGCTTGCGCACAAGCAGGGATGGGTTGCCACGATGTATGGTCGCAAACGTCATATCGCAGAGATTTCTGCACACAATCGTCAACTTGTCGCCTTTGGCGAGCGCACAGCAATGAATCATCCGATGCAGGGTACCGCCGCCGATATCATCAAATTGGCGATGATTCGTGTGCAGAATCGTCTTGACAAAGAAGGACTTAAATCCAAGCTTGTTCTGCAGATTCATGACGAATTGGATTTCGAGGTACCCAAAGACGAGCTTGAAACCATCGCTGCGCTCGTTAAGGAAATAATGGAAGGTATTGTTACGCTCAAGGTGCCGCTGGTAGCCGATGTAAGCTACGGTACGACTTGGGCCGATGCAAAGTAAAGTTTTGCTTGGTGGCAATTCTTACGAAGAAGTACGGAAAGAGAAAGTAGTGGCAGAAAAGATGCCCTATACGAGCATAGAACGCAGGGAACGCGTGGTATTGCAAGCTTCGACAGAGGCAGATCGGGCGACATCGGGCTTGCTTGCGCGTCTGTTGGCTATGACCAGCGATGCTGCCTTGGCCTTTGATGGATCAGGACACGTTCTGCTTGCCAATGAGGAAGCCGAGGAATTGCTGGGTCAGGCGGTAAAAAATCGTATTTCGGTATCAAGTATTCAAGACCTTGATGTGCGTATGCTTTTTCCACCTGCGCTAGGACATGCTCCAAAGACGGATTTTCAGCTCTCTGACCTGCCTTTTCCTGTGGATGGAAGTACACGACGTCTACTCTGTGCAAGTGCGGACGGTCGCGCACGCGAGTTGAATGTGCGTGCTGATCGCGTGCAAGCTCCCAAAGATACCTATTTATTGGTGGCTTCAATTGTTCATGATGAGGAAGCTGCAAGTCGTGAACGCGAGCGCTTGCTTGAGGAACTTTCACGGGCTAATAGACGGCTTTCGGGTACGCTCAAAATTGTGCTTGGTACGATTGATGCAACCGATGTGGCAACTCTCTTTACTGATGTGCTCCAGGAAATTTCTTCTACGCTTGAAGCAACAGGGGCGTTGCTTTATCTTGCAGAAAGTGATGGTTTTCGCTTGTATGGTGCAAGCGAAGGTAGTAATACCTCGCAGGTCAAGCACTTCTTTGCACCTGGCAAAGCTTTTGAGCACAAGTTGCGCGAGGTGGGCGGTGGCCTGCGTTTGCGCGTGCTTGACCCTAGTCGAGAAGAGCTGCGTCGTGGCGAGCTAAAAGTTCGTGAACTGATTGATGAAGAAACACGCGAAACTTTTCGTGTGCGCAAGTCGATATTGCCGCCCTACAAAAGCTTTTTGTTGGCGCCTGTGTGGTTTGGGGGCCATATTATTGCGGCAATTATTGTAGGTTGGGAATTTGCCAAGCAAATTCGTCGCGATGATGCGCAACTTCTTGATGCGGTGGCAAGTTATCTATCTGTGCAGCTGGCGGGCGCCGTTGCAACTCTACGTCAGCAGCGTGAACGCGAATTAACGGAGCTAGGCAACAATCTTCGTGGACTCATCTTGGATGCAGGGAATGCGCTGGAAAAAGATGAGTTGTCCGAGAGTATGGATGCTTCTGCTCAGGAACGGCAAGATATTAGTGACAACGTTCGCACTTTAATGAGCGAAACTCTGCTGTGTTCGGTGGTTCCTCTGCGTCCTAATCCGCTTTCGGAAAATGGTGATTGCCTTGTTGATTTGCCGATGCATGGTCGTCGCGTGCTTCCGTCAGAACTGCTTAACTGTCATGAAGAAAAGAGCGAGACGAGCGTAGTTGCCATTAGTCCCACAGATGATCTGGGCGTTTGGCTTGCCGCGGCGGGAGAGCCTTGCCAGGGTGCGCTTATCGATCTGGGCATTATTGGGGGTGCTCGTCGTGCAATGTTATTGCTGCGTGATGTGGAAGCCGAACCCTTCGATGAACTTGAGATGAGTTTTCTTCGTAGGCTCGCCGAGGATACACGCGGCGCTGCTCAGGTCGAAGAGGCTCATGAACGTGATCGACATATTTCTCAGGCTCTGCAGACTGGAATGCGTAATGAATTGCAAAAAGTTCCTGGTGTGACTGCCGCAGGTTTTTATACGTCGGCAACACAGTCCGCTTTTGTTGGTGGCGATTTCTATGACCTTATTCGCCTACCCAAGGATCGTGCCTGTGTCATTATGGGCGATGTTTCGGGCAAAGGTGTTGAAGCAGCCTCAGTGTCAGCTGCTGTCAAGACAGCGCTTGGTGCTTATTCTTGGGAGGGGCTAAGTCCTGCTCGCATGGTGCGCTTGCTCAACGAGTTTTTGATTGGTTTTACTCGCCTAGAGACATTTGCAACACTTTTTGTGGGCATCATTGATCTTAATCGAGCAGAGCTAAGTTATTGTTCTGCTGGCCATCCCCCTGCGATACTTGCTCGTGCTCAGACGGGTGATTTGAGCACACTGGATGTGCAGTCAGGTGTGGTGGGAGCCTTTCGCGAGATGGAATATCGCAATGGCAGAGCCAAGCTATTTCCAGGTGATGTTTTGCTTCTTTATACGGATGGTACAACTGAGGCCCGTGCGTTAGATGGGGCATTTTTTGGCGAAGCAGGACTGCGTGAGGCTGTGATGGCGGAGCTTCCCGTGGGCTTTGATGGTCTGCTTGACCGCTTGCTAGCACGGCTCGATGAGTTTACTGATCGTCACTTAGAAGATGACGTTGCCCTAGTTTCTTTGCGCTTTGACAAAATTGGGCGTACAACATCGGATTAAGTTACGTTACTGCGGGGAAGACTTCCCGTATGAGACCTGATACCAACATAGCCGTAGTACCTCTCAAGGCTGATCTTGATGTGATTACCGTACCTGCTGTGCGGCATAGCATCGACAGTCTTATTAGCTCGGGCTGCCGGCGCGTAATTTTGAATATGGCCGATGTGAGTTTTATTGATTCGGCGGGGATGGGACTTATCATTCGCGAGATTGCACGTATGCGCGCGGCTGGTGGTCTCATGTCTCTTATCAATGTTTCGCCAGTGGTACTGAGAGCGCTTGCCCTCAGACGCGTGGTGGACTTTATTCCCGTCTCAACAGCGGGCGAACAAGATGATGTGCCCGAGCTTGAGCCTGGCACGCTGCCGCTTTGGAGGCGTGTACTACGTATTAATCCGTTAGATCCTGCAGCAACGCGTTCTAAGGTAAGTGAGTTGCTAGAGCTGCTTCCCTTGAGTAGTGATGAGCGCTTTGATGCCAATCTTGCGGTAGGGGAGGCTGTGGGTAATGCAGTTGACCACACAGATGGTCAGGGTGCACTTGTAGAGATTGTGGGCTATCGCGATCGTGTAGTGGTAGAAGTGAGTGACTGTGGTTGTGGCTGTGCTGATAGTTGGCGGGCGGCGTTGGCTGATGGCAGCTTGGATATTTCGCGTATTACTGATGATGCAACGGTAAATGACTGTTGGCGAGCTCGTGGTCGTGGTCTCAAGCTGATGCGACTGCTTGCCGATTCGGTCACCATTGTTCCCAAAACCGTTGGATCGGGCACAGTAGTAAGAATTGTGAAGCTTGCACGCGGTCTCTGAGCTGCTGTTTTACTTGATGTGCGAAAAATTTTCCTTAAATGGCAAATTTTTCTAAATTTATACTTGCATCAAAGAGCTGAGTCCCGTATAGTACTTTCTTGCGTCGCGGGCTTAGCGCAGTTGGTAGCGCGCCACCTTGCCAAGGTGGAGGTCGCGGGTTCGACCCCCGTAGCCCGCTCCATGATTTACCCGGGCCGATTCGTTCGGCCTTTTCTTTATCTGACGCTTGCGCGTCAGTGTACGGCGAAGTAGCCAAGTGGTAAGGCACGGGCCTGCAAAGCCCTGATCCCCGGTTCGAATCCGGGCTTCGCCTCCAGGAGCGTAGAGGGCATTCGTGCAAGCGGGTGCCCTTTTTTGTATGCTTTGCTCGCATAGGTCTTTTGGCGGAGAATTGCCTTTAAGGGACAAACGAGCGGTGGGGAGCGGTTTTGAGTAAGACAGATGTAACGGCTCGCGAAGTCTATTTGGATTTTGCTGCAGCAACTCCCATGGCAGATGAAGTTACTCGCGCTATGCTTCCTTACTTCTCAGAATGCTTTTACAATCCTTCAGCTCCTTATGTACCAGCACGCAATGCTCGTGCAGCTTATGAGGATGCACGTACTCGTATCGCACATCTTATTGGTGCACGTCCTGGCTGTGTAACTGTGACAGCAGGAGCTACCGAGGCCAATAATCTTGCGTTTGTCGTGGTTGCTGACCCCAAAGCTCGCGTTGTTGTAGATGCGATTGAGCATGAGAGCGTGCTGAGTTGTGCTGCCACTCATCCTTGTGATGTAGTTGGTGTATGCAGCGATGGTCGCGTTGATATGGATGCGTTGGCCGCAGCGATTTGTTCGGAGACTGAACTTGTCTCAATTGAGCTTGCAAATGGTGAGATTGGCAGTATTCAGCCAATTCGCGAGGTGGCACGTGTTGTTGCTGCTGAGCGCGAGCGACGTCTTGCTGCAGGTGAATTGCGTCCTCTCTGGTTGCATACAGATGCTTCTCAGGCCGCAGGCTATCTTTCTACAAATGTATCCTCATTGGGTTGTGACTTGATGACGATGTCTGCAGCTAAAGTCTATGGTCCCAAGCAGGTCGGCCTGCTCTGGGCAGCTGAAGGCGTACCTTTGCGACCCCTGGTTTTGGGTGGTGGACAAGAATCGGGTGTGCGTTCTGGTACCGAAAATGTTGCCGGAGCGGTAGGCTTTGCCACGGCATTAGAGCTTGCCGTTGCTTGTCGAGCTGATGAGGCGCAGCGCCTGCAGCATTTGCGAGACCGTTTGCAGCGCAGACTGGTGAGTGAATTTCCTTGGACTCGGATGTCGGGTCCTCGCAATGCCAAGAAGCGTTTGCCCAGTTTGTTGCATATATCTTTTCCGCTATTGGATGCTCGCCGTCTTGTGATAGCGCTTGAGCGTCGCGGCGTTTATGTGGGTACAGGTAGTGCCTGCGCTGCAAGCAAGATGCGTCAGTCGCATGTACTACAGGCAATTGGCGTACCCGCGGCAGTAGCACAGGGCAGTTTGCGTCTAACGTTGGGGCGTACCAGTAGCGAGGCAGATATTGATTATGCAGCTGAGCAAATTATTGAGGTTGTGCATTCCGAGCTTGCTCGGCTTGGTCTTACTGAGATAGAACTTGCGGCAGCGAATGATTCTGCTTTTGTCTCAATGGGAGGCGTTCGATGAGCAAGGCAAAGGTATATGTTGGCCTCTCTGGTGGAGTTGATTCTGCGTTGGCGACAGCTCTGCTTGTCGAGCAAGGCTATGATGTTAAGGCCATCTACATGCGCAATTGGTCGCGTGATTTGCCAGGTTTTCGTTGTCCTTGGGCAGACGAGCTGGCAGATGCCGAGCGTATTGCGGTAACACTTGGTGTTGACCTTGAGGTCTGGGATTTTGAGGCTGAGTACAAGCGTACGGTTGTCGATTATTTGGTGGAGAGTTACCGTCAGGGTCTTACGCCTAATCCTGACGTGATGTGCAATCAGACAGTCAAATTTGGTAGTTTTGCCAAACGTGCATTTGCTGAAGGTGCTGACTTTGTTGCTACAGGCCATTATGCGCGTGTGCGCAAGCAGGATGGGCATACTCAGCTGCTCCGCGCTTGTGATGAACACAAAGATCAGACCTACTTCCTCTGGCGTGTCGGCGAAGAGGTGCTGGCACAGAGCTTGTTTCCTATAGGTGATTTTGCGAGTAAAGCTGAAGTGCGCGCTGCCTGCGCCGAGCGTGGTCTCGGTGTCGAAAACAAGCCAGATTCCGATGGAATTTGCTTTGTAGGACCGGTAGGAATTCGTACATTTTTGCTGGATGAGCTCGATCGATGCGCGGGCGACATCATCGAGTGGGAGACGGGTCGCGTGCTTGGGCACCATGATGGAGCGTTTTTGTACACTGTGGGGCAGAGGCGCGGTCTTGACCTTGGTGGAGGGCCTGCTCGCTATGTCGTGTTGACTGACGTGCAAAAAAACGTTGTTTATGTGACAGCTGATCGTATGTGCCCAGGACTTTGGACTCGCGAGATCGAGCTTAATGATGTCTGCTGGATCAGCGGAGAGATACCAGCAGCGGGGGAGTATTTGCTGCGCACGCGTCATACGGGCACTTTGGTGTCTGCGCAGATAGATATCAGTGATAGGACGGTTTGTGCACACTATACCGAAACCCAAAAACGCGTTGCACCTGGTCAGAGCGCTGCAATCTATGCGGGTGAGCGGTGTCTTGGCGGTGGTATTATCATGGGCCCCATTCCTTATCCAGAATTTTAGATTTCTATAGACCATATTCGATAGTGTCTCATCGGTACCCAGAAAGTACCGTTAACCCTTTTTGCAATGCTTGTTAGCTGCGTTTTCTTTTCTTTTGTGTACATTATGAATAACGTGATGAGACGCGCGGGAGGCAATAGTCTGACTGCAGCAAGAGAGAGGGTGAGGGCAATGAAACAAAAATCCATGAGACTTTCTGCGATAGCTTGTGCAGTAACGCTCATATGGTCACTTGCAGCATGTGGAGGTACGCAAACACCTGCTGGATCGAATGCAGGATCAGGTGGCACTACCCAAACCCAAGCAACAAAAAAACCCGCAAAGAAAGTGATCAACGAAGATACCTTTGTCGGCGAATGGAATCTTGTAGCTGCCGATATGGGGGGAGCGCATCTAGCTGGCGATATTTCTGCCATGGATTTGCATTCTACCGTTACCTTTACCAAAGACGGTAAATTTACCATGACGATGGAAAATAAATCAACATCAGGTAAGTGGAAACTTGACGGAGAAGCTGCGGTTGTAATGCCTGAAAAGTCTGCCATCACAACAGATGATGATGGAGGAGAAAAGCAAAATTTTAGCTTTAAAGTAAATAAGGACGACACTATTACCGTTGCTATAGATGAACTTGACATGGGAATGACTTATGGCAAAGGAAAAAACGCCAAGATAGCACCTGAATTTAATCCGAAAGATGGGAAGGCTATTACTGACATTTCCCAACTTGCTGGTACGTGGAAGCTGGCGGGTATGTACAAAGACGGCGCAAGCATTAGCGGGGATTTGTCCATGCTTAGCATGACAGAGACCACTATGAAGATCAATAAAGATGGTACCGGTGAATTTATATTCGGGGGAGATTCCTCTCCCCTTACTGTCACTATTGATAGCGATGGTGCAAAGCTTACGGAGTCTAGTGTGACAGTAACACTGACCTTGGGCGAAGGTAGGTTGATATGTGATTCAAGCAAGATAATGGATGGAACGTTTGAAGGGTACCTCTTCTTCGAGAAAAAGTAGCGTTCAAAAATCGCATGCGACAACATACTGACCGTACAAGCCACAAAACACCTTCGGTTCTCCGGAGGTGTTTTGTATGGTGCTGAGAAGAGAGATCTTTGGACATGTAAAAAATAGGTGTCCGATCTTGCTTCTTATATAACCCCGTCACCAAGACTTGGATTGGCCCCAAAGGTGACTCTGTCACCGTTAAGCTTTTAGCTGACGGCAACGACAGTGGCAAGACTCTCACCCTATCTGAGGACAATGGTTGGTCTGGTTCCTTTGATGGTCTTCCCAAGTACAACGCTGATGGCTCTAAGATTGCCTACAAGGTGACAGAAGCTGAAGTTTCTGGTGTTGATGCGGATAAGTACACCACAGCTGTTACCGGCTGTGCTGTCAAGGGCTTTACCATCACCAATACCAACAAAGAGACCGTCAACATTGCTGGCTCTAAGACTTGGGATGATGATAATAACCGTGATGGTATGCGCCCCAAAAAGATTATCGTTCGCTTGCTTGCTGATAACACTGAAAAGACTCACATGGAAGTAAGTCCTGAAGGGCAATGGAAATGGGAGTTTAAAAACCTTCCCAAGTATGACCCCGTCACAGGTAAGGAAATCACCTACAGCATCAGCGAAGATGCAGTAGATGGCTATGCCACTGAGATTTCTGGTGCCAATATCACCAACACTCACGAAATTGAAAAGACCTCTATCTCTGTCGAGAAGAAGTGGGTTGGAGATCCTGCTCATAAGGTAACAATTCGCCTGTGTGCTAACGGAGAAGTTACCAATCAAAAGCTCGAGTTATCCCAAGATAATGCTTGGAAAGGCGAGTTCAGCGACTTACCAAAGTATGAGGATGGTGAGTTGATTGTCTACACTGTCGTAGAAGATGAGCTTGATGATTATGCTACAGCCATTACTGGTGATGCTGAGCATGGCTTTACGGTAATTAATACCAAGAAACCGGATGAGCCTAAGCCCGATACACCAGATAATCCTCAGTCTGATATACCAGAAAAGCCAAAACCCAACACACCTGAGATTCCCAAGGCTCCTGAACCTAAAAAGCCTTCGCAACCCAAGGCAGAAAAATCTACGAAGAAAATCGTCAAGCGTGTGGTCAAGAAGCTTCCACAGACAGGGGATGAGGCTGGAGCTACAGCCGCATTATTTGCTGCAGGTTTGCTAGCGATTGTTGCGTCAGAGTTGCATCGCAAGCGTGAACAAATGTAGTAAATATAGTTAGTTAGGTTGGTCAGAACACCTTGGTGCTTTCGCGCTAGGGTGTTTTGCTTTAACGGATTGCATAGATTGCAGTGAATATGTCTGAGCCTCCATCACTTAATAGTGGCGGAGGCTCAGCCTGCAAATATGTATGTGCTGGTGCTCAAGACGGCTAAATCTGCCGCTATAACAGGCGGCCAAACTTGCGGATATAAAGCTTTTTTGCTAAAGCAACCAACACGAGATAGCCGACAATTACACCTAAGAGCAAAGGTAGCGTGCTTGCAGGTAGTGGTATTAAACCCAAGGCCTTGGCAACTGTCGGAATGTAGGGCATTACTGTTACAAGCAACACGCCCAAAGCTGTTAGCAGTGAGAGAGACCAAGAAGCACGGCTCTCTATGAAAGGTAGCTTTTCAGTGCGAAGGGCATGCATGACCAGCGTCTGACTCCACATCGACTCAACAAACCAACCAGTCTGGAATGCTGCAACAAACATTCCCGTAGCTGCTATATTCCAAGTGCTACCTGCAACAGCGGGACACACCACCCAGAACAACAATGCGTAGGTCAGCAAATCAAACACTGAGCTTGTAGGCCCAATCCACACCATAAATTTGGTAATTGACCCCGCATCCCAACGCTGTGGAGCTTGCAGTAGCTCTTCGTCTACACGATCCCAAGGCAGCGCTGCCGCCGCGAGCGTATAAGCCAAACCCAGCAGCAACAACTGAAGTGATGTCATTGGCAAGAAAGGTAAAGCCACGCTTGCTACCATTACGGATAGCACGTTTCCAAAGTTCGATGCGGCAGTCATCTTTACGTATTTGATGGTATTGACGTAGGTGCGGCGCCCCTCCTCAATTCCACGGTCGAGTACCATGAGATCTTTCTTGAGCAAAATGATATTTGCTGTCTCTTTTGCTACATCCACAGCGGTATCAACAGAAATACCTACATCGCTTGCACGCATTGCCGCCGCGTCATTGATGCCGTCACCCAAAAAACCGACGGTGTGACCCTGCTCGCGCAACACTCGTACCACACGGGCTTTCTGGAGAGGAGAGAGTTTGGCAAAAAGTCTGCAGTTCTCGGTGCGTGCAGCTAGCTTCTCATCACTTAGTTCATCAACATCAGCGCCCGTTAGTGTGTCTTGCACATCAATGCCGACTTTTTTACATACAGCAGCAGCCACACGCTCGGCGTCGCCAGTAAGTACTTTGACTGCTACGCCACTCGCCTCTAGACGTGCGATTGCCTCAGCCGCTCCAGCCTTGGGCGGATCCAAAAAAGCTAGGTAGCCAACAAGAGTCATTTTGCTTTCATCCGCTACCGAAAACGCACCCATTGGCAATTGATGAGAGCGTCGTGCTACAGCAATCACACGCAACCCCTCGTCGCCTAGACGCGTTGCCTCGGCTTCTACTTTGCGTACTAGATCCCCGCTGAGTGGTAGCTCCTCGCCGTGATAACGCACAAAGCTGCAGATAGACAGTACTTCTTCAACAGCGCCTTTTGTCACAATATCGGTTAGCCCCGTTGCCTTTTCGCGTACCACTACGCTCATGCGACGACGTTCAAAATCAAAAGGAATCTCATCAATTTTTTCGTAGCGACTATCCAGTACTGATAGGCGAGGATCGGCTGCCTCAAGCTCGCGTGTAGCGTCAATTACTGCTTGGTCGATGAGATTAACAAGTCCTGTTTGTAGCGAACTATTGAGATATGCAAACCGCAGAACGTCGTTGTCATCACGTCCAGTTACATCTAAGTGGCGCTCGAGAATGACACGGTTTTCGGTGAGTGTTCCCGTTTTATCGCAGCACAGTACATCTGCTGCACCAAGATTTTGGATAGAACCTAGACCCTTGACGATGACATCGCGGCGACTCATTTCGGTGGCACCACGTGCCAGACAGGTGGTAACAATGACGGGCAACATCTGCGGTGTAATGCCCACTGCAATTGACAGCGCAAATAACAGTGCAGCTGGCCAATCGCCCTTGGTTAGCCCGTTGACAAGCAAAACAAAGGGGCACATAACTGCCATGAACCTGACGAGCACGCGTGAGACATCCTCAATACCTTGGTCAAAGGCTGTTTTTGCAGGAGTTTCAGCGAGAGTCTCGGCCATGCGACCAAGGTAGGTGTTGTCTCCTGTTGCAACAACTACTGCTGTAGCACTGCCGCTTTGCACCGTGGTACCCGCAAACAAAATGTTGCTGCAGTCAGCAATAGTCAGCGGACGGCGGCGACCCGAGCGCATGCGCGGTGTGTGGACTGCGTCAGGCGTCTTTTCCACAGGTTCGGACTCGCCAGTGAGTGCAGCCTGCGCTACAAAAAGATCTTTGGCGCTCACAACACGTGCATCACCTGGGATGATATCGCCTGCGGCAAGATTTACTACATCACCCACAGCAACCTGTGCAATAGGGATTTCGCTGGTTTGTGGTTCATCTGTCTCAGGATCGCGGCGTGTGACTGAGCATGTTGAAGTGACCATCGTGCGCAGACCTGCTGCTGCACGGTCACTCTTTGCTTCTTGGACATAGCCCAAAACACCTGAAATCAGCACCATCATGCCGATGATGATTACAGTGGAAGGGTCGCGTGATTCGGGCGCCGCAGCAATGACCTCGGTGTAGAGAGAAATCGCAGCCAACGCTAGCAAAATCAACGTAAATGGACTTACAAAGGCATCAAAGAGTCTTCGTGCAGGCGATGCCACATGTGCAGGCGTGAGTTCATTGGTACCCAGCAGATCAAGTTTTGCTTGGGCAATATCTGCTGCGAGTCCATTGCGTGTGGACATTAGTCGTGTGAGCGTGCGCCCCGCATCGTGACGCGCGGCAAAAGCAACCTCGCGGCCTAGTTCAGAACGAAAGTTTTTCTTGGTAGTGATAGCAGACATAACTGCCTCCTTCGCGTGTCGAGGAAAAGCGGTACAGGAATATCTGCACCTCCGACGTACGAAGGCCAGCTAGCCGCGCGGCGAGATCCCAAAGAATCACGTCGCGTACTGTCTTGTGTACAGGAAAGCCCCATCAAATCGTCCAGCTGGGACATATTTGATGTTTAAGCAAACTCAGTGCGAGGACTTTGCCATGTGCACAACGGCGGTAACGCGGCATTGTGGTCCTCGCATAATGGGACATATTCCATGGTTCGCCTCCTTGCAGGTCGCAGTCTCCCGACTGCAGCTTTGTATATGCTCACGGTATCACGCTCGTGAGTCGGGGGCAAGTTGAGATGATAGCTTGCTTGTTGCTCCCTCCGCGTCACTTCGTTGTTTGCGATAAGAGCCAGGAGAGGTTCCATACCGTGCCTTGAATTTGCGTATAAAGTAAGAAAGGCTCTCAAAACCGCAACTGGCTGCAATAGTAGTGACGGGTTCCTGGGTACGTCGCAGAAGGTGGCTAGCGGCTGTTAGTCGGTAGTCAGTGAGATACGACACAAAACTTTGTCCCGTTTCCTGTTTGAAACTGCGCATGAGATGCGCTTTGCTGTAGCCCGCTATATTGGCAGCATCTTCAATGCTGAGCGGTTCGTCATAATGTTCCCTCAAATAGATGAGTACATTTTTGATATGCGCGGATGATGCTTTTTTATTTGCAGGGCGCTGGATATCCCCATAGATAAAAAGCGCATGAAGCATCAAGATAAGATTGCTTCTCACGATTAGAGAATACCCTGACAAACGCTTTTCGCAGGCTCGGTCAGATGCATCAAGAGCCGCTTTGACCTCGGCATACATCTTTCCTTCCGTAGGCAGGGGATAAGGCAAGCTGATGGAATTTGTTCGGAGTGGCTCTAGGATATTGTGTTTAAACCAAACATCTTCGTTGCTGCCGCCCAAGATGGAGAGAGAAAAAATTATATTTTCGTATTCCATACGCGTGCTGCCGTCGCCTTCTATGGCGTGAATCTCGCCTGGCGGCACTATCACAATAGAGCCAGCGCATACAGGATGTCGCTCAAAGCCAAGCGAGACAAAACCCTGTCCCTTTTTGACATAAATAATTTCCATTTGGTCATGCCAATGCGGCGCCACACTATCAAAATCTAGGGGAATTGTGCAGAGATAGGTGTTGTAAGGAAATCCTGGCTGTTCGTGTACTTGGGTTTCTCGATATTGCGCATACTCATCAAACTTCATGCCAGCCCAATCTTTCCGCAAAATACAGGATATGCTCGTATCGTACAAGTATTTGCTGTATTGGTGCAAGAATAAAGCATATCAATGCTCATATAGTTCAGTTAGCAAAAAGTAAGTTTGGCATACGACAGCCATAGAAGTTTTGTCTCAAAAACTTTTGAGCTTCTTGAGAAGGGATTTTTTGTGTCTACGTATTCACTTGCAGCTTATTTAGATAAGCCTCTTAACGTTTGCACTAATCTCGAGCTATTTAATGCATTGCTCAAGCTTACCAAGGATGCCTGCGCCGAACGCGGCTACAACGAGGGCAAAAAGAAGCTCTACTATATCTCGGCAGAATTTCTTATCGGAAAGCTTTTAAGCAACAATCTCATCAATCTTGGCTTGTATAAGGATATTAAAAACGAGCTCGCTGCTGCAGGAAAGTGCATTGGTGAGTTGGAAGAGTTTGAGCATGAGCCATCACTGGGTAATGGAGGTCTTGGCCGACTTGCTGCTTGCTTTATGGATTCTTGCGCAACTTTGGGTCTTCCCGCAGATGGTGTGGGTCTTGCTTATCATTGTGGTCTTTTCAAGCAAAGCTTCTCGGCAAACAAACAATACGAAACTCCCGATACTTGGCTTACCTGGGGTCAAGAGAGCTGGATGAGCCGGTCTGCGCGCCACTATACGGTGCAATTTGGCAATTTTTCTGTGACCTCTACGCTCTACGATATGGACGTGACTGGCTATGACTCCAAGTGCGGTCGCCTTCGTCTTTTTGATATCGATAGTGTAGATGAGCGTCAGATAAAAAATCGTATCGTTTTTGATAAGAGACAGGTAGAGAAAAACCTCACACTTTTCCTTTATCCTGACGACTCTGACGAAGCGGGACGTATATTGCGGGTATACCAAGAGTATTTTATGGTGAGCAATGCCGCGCAGCTCATGCTTGACGAGTGTATTGAGCGTGGTAGCAACCTGCATGATCTTGCAGATTACGCTGCGGTTCAGATTAACGATACTCATCCCACCATGGTGATACCTGAGCTTATTCGTTTGCTCCAAGACCACGGTATTGCTATGAATGAAGCTATTAGTATCGTGCAAGATGTGTGCGCGTATACCAACCATACCATCCTTGCTGAAGCACTGGAGACTTGGCCTCTGCACTATCTAGAGGAAGTTGTGCCCCAGCTTGTACCCATTATCAAAGAGCTTGATGCACAGGCTGCCAAACGTTCTGATGGTCCCTTTGTTCGGATTATCGACGGGTGGCACAACGTGCATATGGCAAACCTCGATATCCATTTTTCACACTCGGTCAATGGAGTTGCCGCACCTCATACCAAGATTCTCAAAGAGTCTGAGCTTGCGCCCTTCCATAAGCTTTATCCCAAGAAATTTAACAACAAAACAAATGGTATTACCTTCCGTCGTTGGATGGTCTCATGCAATCCCAGTCTTGCCGCATTAGTGTCATCAAGGCTAGGAGAGGGATGGAAGAAGGATGCGGCCCAGTTGGAGGATCTGCTTGCCTATGCACATGATGAAGTATTCCTTGAGCAGCTCATTGATATCAAAAAAGAAAATAAGCAGCGATTTGCTACATGGATGCGTGCGCACCAAGGAACCGAAATTGATCCTGACTCGATTTTTGATGTGCAGTCAAAGCGTTTGCACGAGTACAAGCGCCAGCAGCTCAATTTGTTGTGGGGTATTAGGCAGTACCAGCGCATCTGTGCAGGTGAGTTGCCTGACCACAAGGTGACAATGATTTTTGGTGCCAAGGCGGCACCTGCCTATGTGATTGCCAAAGACATCATTCATGCCATTTTGAGTTTTGGTGAGGTGGTAGCAAATGATCCTGTTGCCAATAAGTATCTACAGGTAGTGATGATTGAAAACTACAACGTTACTGCTGCCGAAAAACTCATCCCTGCAGCCGATATTTCCGAGCAGATAAGCCTTGCTTCAAAGGAGGCCTCAGGCACGGGCAATATGAAATTTATGCTCAATGGCGCGCTTACTCTGGGCACTATGGATGGCGCTAATGTTGAGATTGCTGAGCTCGTGGGTAAGGAGAACATCTATTGCTTTGGTGAGAGTTCAGATGAGGTAATTGCTCGTTATGCTCGTGGCGACTATAACCCTCGGACCTATTACGAAAGCAATGAGGATATTAAGGCTGCTGTCGACTTCCTTGTGGGTCCAGAGATGCTTGAGAAGGGCGACGAGAACAATTTGCAACGCCTGCGCAATGAGCTTATTGGCAAGGACTGGTTTATGACTTTCCCTGACTTTGAGAGCTATTGCCAAGTTAAAGATCGTGTATTGAAAGATGCACAAAATCAACGTGCGTGGGCACAAAAAGCACTAGTGAATATTGGTAAAGCAGGTTATTTCTCCTCAGACCGTACCATTGCGCAGTACCAAGAAGATATTTGGAATCTGTAAATCATTTATGTGTGAGATATCACGGCTGTAGACCAAGACAAAGATAAGCAAAGCGTTTTGCTTACGATCTACAGCCGTGCATACTTACAACAAATGCACGTTGTGTGCTTCGCAGGCGGCCACCATATCGTCAGGCCAAATGCTTGCCTGCACTTCGCCTACATGCACACGGCCCAGCAACAACATGCACAAACGTGACTGTCCTATGCCGCCGCCGATGGTGTAGGGCAGTTCATTATTAAGTACCATGCGGTGATAGGGGAGTTCTGCTCTCTCAGGGCAGCCTGCTTTTTCCAATTGGGAGCGCAGAGATGCCGCATCAACACGGATGCCCATGCTCGAAATCTCGAGTGCACGCTTTAAAGGCTCATACCAAAAGAGAATGTCGCCATTGAGTTGCCAATCATCGTAGTCAGGTGCGCGGCCATCATGGGGCTCGCCTGAGGAGAGCTTCTCGCCGATGCGCATCAAAAACACGCAGCCATACTGGCGACAAATGATCTCCTCGCGCTCACGAGGAGATAGGTCGGGGTAGCGCTGTAGCAGTTCTTCGCTGTCGACAAAGTGCATCTCAGATGGCAAGTGATAGAACGCTTCGGGGTACTTGTACCACACCTCGTGTTGCATGTGTTTGATAATGTGAAAAACCTCAGATGCCGTTGCACACAAGGTCTCTGCGGTGCGCTCCTCATGCGTGATAACACGCTCCCAGTCCCACTGGTCAACATAGCAGGAATGGAGATTATCTAGCTCTTCGTCGCGGCGAATAGCGTTCATATTGGTATAGATACCTTCATGAGGCTGGTAACCATATTTGCCCAGTGCCATACGCTTCCATTTTGCGAGAGAGTGCACAACTTCGATGGCTTCGCCTGCTTTCCAAGGCAAATCAAAGGCAACGGGTCGCTCGGTGCCGTTAAGGTTGTCATTGAGGCCCGAGCTCTGCTCGACAAAAAGTGGCGCCGAGACACGCGACAGATGCATCTCACGGTCCATCTCGCGCTGAAAAGTATCGCGGATATATTTGATTGCGTCTTCGGTTTCGCGAACGCTCATATGTGGGTCGTAATGTTCAGGCAGGTACAAGGCCATATGTATATTTCCTTTCTTGGCGTTAAGGCACAGCCATCTCTAGCTGAGCTCAACCATCGAAGAACTCTACAACTACAACGTTCTATTCTTATAGATACCTATACGAGTGTTTTCAGGATGTATACATACCACTGTAGGTGCTAGAAATTCATCTGGATGAATTATTTTCTCCTTGGTATATACCTTTTATACCCTAGTTTTAGTTGGCATAGCTTATTTTTTAATATCTATTAAGTGCATAAAAATAGTTATGCGAACAAATAATTGCATTTAAGTGCAAAAACTTTTATTTATTACAAGTTTATGCTATTCTCGAATAGCAAGGAGGGGCGCAGAATGATTGATACTCATGAGCTCAAAAAAAGGAATCTCTATTTAAATAAGCTAATAGCTTTTCAAGATACGGAACCAGTAAAAGTGGTTACTGGTATTCGTCGATGTGGTAAGTCCACACTTCTTAAATTAATGGCCAATTATCTGCGGAAAAAAGGTATCAATGAAGATCAAATTCTTGAAATGAATTTTGAGTCGTATACGTTTAGAAACATGTGTAGTGACGACCTATATGACTATGTTAAAAACCGCATTGTAAAAGATAAAAGAATGTACCTTTTCTTTGATGAGCCTCAGCACGTTTCAAAGTGGGAAGATGCGATCAACTCCTTTCGTGTTGATTTTAACTGCGATATCTATATTACTGGCTCAAATGCATATATGCTCTCTTCGGAATACGCCACCTATTTATCAGGCAGGTATGTGGAAGTAAAAGTATTGCCGCTTTCTTTTTCTGAATTTCTGTATTTTCATGACTTTGAAGTCACTGAAAGCAAAAGTGCATTAGGAGGTATTCGAAAACGGGTATATGACAAAAGCGGGGAGCGGTATGAACTTCGCGAAGTTTTTGATACGTATATGAGGCTTGGTGGTATGCCAGGAATTGCCGATGTTGGTTTAGATCAGGAAAAAGCGTTGGTATTGCTAGAGGGTATCTACTCAACCGTAGTTATGAGAGATATTCTTGAGAGAGAAAATCGCAGGGGACAAAAACATATTACGGATCCTATTCTGTTGAGAAAAATTGTTATGTTCCTAGCTGATAACATCGGCAGCAATATATCTGTTTCTAAGATCGGCAATGTTTTGGTAAATGAAGGATTGCTTAAAGATAGTAGACAAAAAGGAAAGCCGAGCGTACATACGGTTCAAAACTATGTGAATGCCTTACTTGAGTCTTATTTCTTTTACGATATCAAGCGATTTGATATCAAAGGAAAAGAATACCTGCGAACGCTTGGTAAGTACTATATCGCGGATATCGGGTTGAGGAACTATTTGCTTGGTTTTAGGGATCGGGATAATGGGCACGCACTAGAAAACGTCGTGTACTTTGAGTTGCTCCGCCGTGGCTATGATGTGTCGATTGGTAAGATAGCTAACGCAGAAGTTGATTTCATTGCAACAAAGGCAGATGACAAAATATATATCCAGGTAACGGAGTCGATGATCAGCGAAGATACTCGTTATCGAGAGCTTGCTCCCCTACAAAAAATCGGGGATAACTACGAAAAAATCGTTTTATCAATGAATACGGGTATGGATTCCTCTTACGAAGGAATAAAGTCCATCAGTTTGGTTGACTGGTTGCTTTCATAATGAAGGCTTCTAAGGGATAACAATATTCCCACGTAAATGTGTCGGGTAAGAAAATGCATCTGTCTATAACAGGCGGATGCATTTTTATACGTCGTATCTACGCCTCAATCTGTTGCAACCTCAGGTTGCAACAGATTGTTCTGTAAGCCTTCTAGCTGCATATATACGTAAAACCTGCAGGTAGAAAGCCTGCCGTTGCAACCTAAGGTTGCAACGTTTTGGAGCAAACTGGATGGCAGAAGCCACACTTTATTTCACGCAAGCCGCCAAACGCTATGTTCCATTTCATGCTGGGTACCAAAAGCCACACTACGTTTCATACCAAATGCCAAACGCCACGTTCTACTTCACTTTTTTAGCCAAAAGCCACATATCTCTTCATGCCTAAAAAATTTACCTGTACAAACGTCAGGTCCTTTGAAATAGAATGTGGCTTTTGACATTTTTTCTGAAATAGAACGTGGCGTTTGGCAAGCAGGGCTGAGCCATTTGAAATGATATGTGGCGTTTGGTGTTGATCTGTGAGTAATTGAATTATAGGACGATGACAAATATGGATACTACGCTTCCATGTATTGATGCGGAGGAAATACATCTTATGTGTGATGCAAAAAACAGAGAATCTTGTGGGAACTTTTTTATACGCTAACTATAATGAACTGCTAATTTGGAGAAGAAAATAAATGTCAATTGATGAAGGTTGGTGTTTGTGATGCAGCATAAAGGAACACAAATAATTACAACCGACCGCTTGGTACTGAGACCGTTCAGCTTAGAAGATGCTGAGCCTATGTACAGGAATTGGGCATCTGATTCTGAGGTGACAAAGTTTTTGACGTGGCCTGCTCATAGTAGTGTAGAAGTGACAAGGGCAGTTATTGCCAACTGGGTAAGTCAATTGAACGATCCAGCAAATTATCAGTGGGCGATCGAGCTGAAAGATATCCATGAACCTATTGGTAGCATCAGCGTTGTCAGGATAAATGAAAAAACCGAATCATTTGATATCGGCTATTGCATAGGTAGGAAATGGTGGAGACAGGGTATTACCTCTGAAGCCCTTACCGCTGTAATAGGCTTTTTGTTCAACATAGTTCACGCTACCAGTGTCAGAGCCTGTCATGATTCGCATAATCCAAACTCGGGAAGAGTTATGAAAAAATGCGGAATGAGTTATGAGGGCACATGGCGAAAGGCGGGCGTGAACAACCAGGGAATCTGTGATGAGGTTTGGTATTCAATTCTTAGAACAGAGTATGAGAGCGAGCGTTGATGCGTGGCGCTACTTTTGTATGCCTAGGCGCTGGCGCTGGTCGTATGCAGCGCATCACGTAGGGCATCGATGCGGTCAGTGCGCTCCCAAGTGAAATCGGGGTCTTCTCGACCAAAATGTCCATAAGCGGCGGTCTTCTCGTAAATAGGGCGGTGCAGATCGAGATCTCGAATGATAGCTCCAGGGCGCAAGTCAAAGACTTTCTTGATTGCAGCAACAATTTGCTGGTCAGATATGGCCCCCGTGCCAAAAGTGTTTACCGTAATCGAGACAGGCTCGGGCATACCAATGGCATAAGCGAGCTCTACTTCGCATCTGTGTGCTAGATGCGCAGCCACTACGTTTTTTGCTACCCAGCGTGCTGCATACGCTGCAGAACGGTCTACTTTTGTGCAATCTTTGCCAGAAAATGCTCCACCGCCATGTCGCCCCATACCGCCATAGCTATCAACAATAACCTTACGGCCTGTGAGACCTGTATCGCCCGTGGGACCACCTATAACAAAACGGCCCGTCGGGTTGATATAAGTTTTGAGATTATCCCAGATAAGACCAGAGGTTTCTAGCACAGGTACAATAACATACGCATAAATATCTTTACGAATTTGCTCGAGCGATACGCTCTCAGCATGTTGGGCTGATACCACCACCGCTGTTACCTCTTTGGGGATATCGTCCTCATAGCGTATGGTGACCTGTGTTTTTCCATCGGGTCTCAGATAGGGAAGAGTTCCATCTTTCCGCACCCTGGCAAGGCGTTCTGCCATGCGATTTACAAGATGAGCAGGCATAGGCATGAGAACGTCTGTCTCATCGGTGGCATAGCCAAACATCATGCCCTGGTCTCCGGCGCCAATGCGGGAAATTTCGTCTTCTTCCGAACGAGCAAAACTACCGTCTACTCCTTGTGCGATATCAGGGCTTTGCTCATGAATAATGTTCATGACACCGCAGGTATCGCAATCAAAACCATACTCTGCATGGTCGTATCCTATGCGACGAATTGTCTCGCGAGCTATCTGTTGAACATCTACATACGAAGCCGTACGAACTTCGCCAGCAATAATAACAGTGCCAGTAGTGAGAAGTGTTTCGACAGCACAACGTACGTTGGCAACACGAGCCTGAACACCGGTAGGGGAAATGTAGCCTTGGGACTCAAGCTTGGACTCCTTGGTGATGAGTGCATCAAGGACAGCATCAGAAATCTGATCTGCTATTTTGTCAGGATGTCCTTCGGTGACAGATTCAGATGTGAACAGATAGCTCGAGCGAGACATATAAGGATCCTTTCTGCGCTGAGATGCCTTGTAAATCTAGGCGCTAAGCAAAAAGCTTACTTCTCAGCGGTCATAAGCTGGTCATACTTCTCTGCACGCCATTCCGTGAGAGACTCGTAACTGTCATCAGCAGTATCGAGATCTACCTCTTGCGGATCGGTCGCTGTACGGCCTGGGCGTCCCAAGCGTTCAAACTTGTCGGCATCACTCTTGGCCATACCTTGATTGATTTTAATACGTTTCTCATGCATGTTGCTTTGCTCATCTGTCCATAGACGATGGGCAACGGGAGCCCATTGTTCTGCTGCAGGGGCGCACTTAGCGCAGAGTTCATCGGCGCTTTCCTGTGCGGTGTAATCGGTGGATTTTGCACCAACGGCTTTGACAAGCTGGGCAAGTGCACCAGCGTTATCGAGCATGGGGCAAGGCCTAAGAAGGTCATCGTTAAAGGGCTGAGCATCACGATAACCAGCAAAAAGAGGCTTCTTGAGAGCATCAAGCAGCTTTGTATCATGAATATTGGAGTCTGAATAGTGTGCAAATGCACAGGGCTCAATATCACCAGCTGCATTGATGTGAAGATAGCGACGACCGCCCGCAATGCAGCCACCAACATATTCACCATCATTCCAGAAGTCCATCAAAAAAATTGGCTTCTTGGCGCGGACTTCACGCACAAAGTGGTACATATCCTCGCGCTGCTTGGCGGTTGCCATAAGGTCTACAGGGGCGGATTTACCGATAGGCATATAGGTAAAAATCCATTCAAAGAGACATCCTTGCTCGGCAAGCCAGTCGACATATGCTTCGCTTCCTATTGTCTCGGCATTTTGGGACGTGTAGCAACATGAAGCACCAAATGGGAGCTTGTATTGACGCAGCAGCTCAAGTGCGTTTGAGATCTTTGAGAAAGTGCCTTGTCCACGGCGGGCATCGGTTGTTTGCTCATTACCCTCAATTGAGATTGCGGGTACAAAATTGGCCACTCGTACCATGTCTTGGCAGAACCGCTCATCAATGAGGGTGCCGTTTGTAAAGGCAGAGAAGAGCGAATCTGGATGTGCCTCGCAGAGTTTGATGATGTCATGCTTGCGAACAAGTGGCTCTCCGCCGGTAAAGAGGAAGAAGTGAGTGCCCAGCTCGTTTGCTTGGCAGACGATAGAGTCAAGATCTTCGTAGGACAAATTGAGTTGGTTTCCGTAATCTGCTGCCCAGCAACCTACGCAATGGAGATTGCAAGCGCTTGTCGGATCCATAAGGATTGCCCAGGGAATATTGCAATTTTCACTTACGCGCATTTCTTCTTGTTTTTGCCAAGCGAGCAGAGTTGCATCAACAACGGCAGTATGGACAAGACGATCGCGCATATCAGGATTGAGATTCATTACTTGCTTGATAATGCCGTGACCAGCAGTTCCCTCACTAAGCTGCGTACGAATGAAATCTCGCTGAGAACCCATGACACTTCTAGGCAAAATCTTATCAATAGCATCGAGAAGTTTTGTTGCATTGTGCTCAGGATCTTCAAGAAGATAGTCGACAGCTTTGTTGAGCGCTGCTCGTTTGACCTGATCTGTTGCCTTCATAGGTACCCCTCTCCTTTATTACCCACTGTGGTCTAACGGATATTTGTAGGGTATAATTGCCGTGACAGAAGAGCAATTGCCAATTGGTTCATAAATGGTGATAAAGTCACACTTTTTTGCAATTTGAGTAAGAAGATAAGAGTAAGAAGGTCGATAGGATGTCTCCATACGAGCAGGTGTCAGACCATAGCGATCGTAGGTATAGGAAGACGGACCGTGCTATACGGGATGCTTTCTATAAGCTGGCAAGTGAGATGGAAGTGGAAAAGATTCGTGTTACTGCCATAGCAAAGGAAGCAGATATTGATAGAAAAACGTTCTATGTGCATTATGAATCTGTTGAAGCATTGATAGATCAGATTGCACGAGAGAGTGCTTCACGAATTGTTTCGATACTGCGCAGCTCTGATATTTTTAATAAAAAGACAACGCTCATACAAGAGCTGAGCGCGCAGATTGGTCTTGATGACAATGTGCTCACGGGAATTGCTCAGCATATTTCTATACAACGTGTGATTGAGCTTATAGAAAAGCCGCTGATTGATGCCATGCTCGAAGACGATACCTATGGGTTTGGCAAAGAAAAACCATTTGAGATTTGTCTTGTGACATTTGTTGTATCTGGACTTTTGGGCATGTATAAAGCTTGGATTGGACAGGATTCTGAAGTTCCCCTTGACGAGCTTGTTCGTGCGGAGAATTTTGCTGTTCAGTCCTTGATAACTGCGTTTGAGAGGGAGTAGGTAGGCTTCGCTCTGCTCAACTCATATGAAGGAAATACGCAACTTCTTTCCAAGACCTGCAGCGAGCTGCTCTAGTGTTTTTAGCGTTGGGCTTGTGGTGCCGCATTCAAGGCGGGAGATGTTGGATTGTTTGAGTCCGCACGCAGCGGCTAGCTCCTTTTGCGTCATGCCTTTTTCGCTTCGTGCATTTGCGATGAGCCGCATAACCTCGTATTCTGCCTCGGTTTTTTTTCATGGTCTCAGCGAAAGATGGGTTCTCCTGTGATCGCTTTGCGACGTATCTTTCCAGATCATCCATTTGAGTTTCTCCTAGCATAGAGTTGCGCCTTAACCCTTTTCTTTCATAAAAGTCGAAGCAAATAGTCTTTTGTATGATTCATTCATCTGTATAGCATTATTTACAAGATACTATATAGGAGGTGGATGAATGTTTAGTCGTCTCAGAACACTATACGAGACCCTTCTTGTTCATACGCAACCTATTTCTATTGAGGATTTGGCTTCTAGCCAAATGGTTAGCAAGAGGACAATTTACTCTGATATTAATCGGCTTAATTATTTATTAAGGCAGCATAGTAATGCTCAAGTCGTTGTAAAAAAAGCTTGTATAAGCCTTCAAGGTTCTTGCCCTGTCAGCTTTGATGCATTGATACAGGATACAGATATCCGTTTTCAATATAGCGACTCTAGAAGAACTCTTTTGGCTCAATGGATGCTATGTCAGCCTGGGTTTTTTAGTATTGCCACACTAATGAATGAATTTGCCCAGTCGCGCAATACAATAAAGGGAGACTTGTCTTTCTTGCGGGAGGATTTCCTTTCTAATGGATTTACTCTTGAATCGGAGCCTTTTAAAGGTAATTGTGTCGTTGGTGATGAGCGGAAAATTCGAGAGTACCTTGCGAAGAAGCTTACTGAAAATCAATGCTATTCGGTACAAGCTGACGTGTTGAAAGATCTAGACTCTCTGAGAAATTACGTCCTTCTTTTAGAAGATACTGCAAACATAGAATATACAGATGACGCTGTTGATCGGTTAGTTTTTTTGATGCTAGCTTCTGTATTGCGCTTTACATCAGGTCATACGGTTACGTCGCTTGGGGATAATGACTTTTGTAAATACAATGTTTCCTCGATAAATCAAGCAATTCGGGGAAGTAGTTTATTACTTTCAAGAATTTTTCAAACTAACGAATTACCTAATGAAGAAATTCAATATCTGAGTGAGCTTTTTTCAGAAGCGCGTGTCCTGCATATAGATGAAATCGACAGAGACGATAGCTGGCTATTATGTAACATTTATACTCGAGATTTCATTTTTGCAGTTGCAAAAAATTATCCAAATTATCAACTTGAGATAGATGATGATCTCTTTGTAGGCTTGCTTAACCACATTAGGCTGACATATATATTGTCTCTTAAGAAGAAATATACTCCCAATCCGTTAAGAGATTCTATTCAGGACGAGTATGGAGAGATATATTCGCATGTATTGAACGCGATGCCTGTTTTAGAGAATGGCTTAAATACCAAGTTTGGTATGGATGAGGCTTCGTTTTTAACACTTTTTTTTGCAGCTGCGCTTGAACGTAGGCGTCAGCAAGTTCCTAATGTCTATAGAGTGATAATAGTTTGCTCTTCTGGAATATCGACCTCATTATTAGTAAAAGCTAAAATCGAGACTCTTTTTAATCTTAAAATAATCGGGATATTTTCGAGTGCTGGGGCGATGTCTCGAATTAATGAAGGTGATATCGATTTAGTGATATCTACCGTTCCATTTACAAGCTCGCTTTGTAGGGTTGTCGTAGTTTCTCCTCTGCTAACTAATGACGACATTGCAAACATTTCTGCATTGCTATCCGAACATTCAGGCGGTGTCAAAATTGATAATTCAGTGAATCATGTTGCAAAAAAGAAGTACTTCGAAGATACGGTAAGTGAGCAATTACATAAAGACTCTTCTATTTATTATGGGTTCGATTCTATTAATAACGGTTCCTCTATTACTAATAATCAACATCTTGAACTTATTATCGACAGAAAAGCTGTAGAGATAGATTTTTGTGCGCATAATTGGCAAGATGCAGTTAAAGAGTCGGGAAGACTGCTCGTTAAAATAGGCAAAGCCACCCAATCGTATACTTCCGCTATGGTTTCGAATATTGAAGCTAATGGTCCGTATGTGGTGATCGCACCTGGAATAGCAATGCCTCATGCTGATCCAAAAAAAGGAGCTCTTGGAAGTGCGATAAGTATTCTAAAGCTCTCAAAACCTGTTTCGTTTGGGCATTTGCATAATGACCCAGTATGGTTGGTAATTGGAATCGTTTCAAAGGATCATCATTCTCATATAGGCGCTTTGAAAGCCCTTTATTCAGTTTTAAAGAATGAAGGAAAACGTAAAAAGATTTTCAGCGCTTCGACCTCAGAAGAACTCATTCACTTAATTAATGATGCGAATATTTTGGAGTGCTAAAAATGAATTTTCTTACAGCAGATTTACTTCATTTTCATTTTTTTGCAGAAAGTCCACAAGCGGCAATTAAGGAATCCGGCAGGTTGCTGGTAAATGCGGGGATGGCAGAACCTAGTTATGTTAGCGCCATGCTTGCTTCGTTCCGTGATAATGGGCCATATTTTGTTATAGCTCCTGGAATTGCGATTGCTCATGCGAGACCTGAGGACGGATCCCTGGGTTCTGCCGTCTCACTTGTTACGTTAAAAAAACCAGTTGTGTTTGGGTGTGTCGCAAATGATCCAGTTAGCGTGGTATTTGGTTTGAGTTCATATTCTGGCGAAGAACATATTCAGGCATTGAAGAAGATTGTCGTTTTTGTCAATTCAACAAGTGTGGAGGACATTCTCAAAATTGAGAATGTAAAGGAATTAGCAATTTTGAAAGGGGAATTGTCTTGAAAATTCTAGCAGTATGTGGACTCGGTCAAGGCACAAGTTTAATTCTGCGTATGACCATTGAGTCTGTTTTGAAAGAGTTAGGTGTTGAAGCAGAGGTAGAACATATGGATGTGTCCTCTGCTAAAGGTATGCATCCAGATTTTATTGTTACAAGCAAAGAGTTAGCTGACACGATGGAAGAAAGTGGGGGCGCGCCTGCTCCCGTCGTAATAGTAAATAACTATTTTGATGAAAAAGAAGTTTTTGCTGCAGTGAAGTCAATGCTCGGATAAGGGGAGGATCTTATGGGCGTGTTTAGTTGGATAGCAAATAATATCTTTGGTACTCCCGCTATTATGCTTGGAGCAATAGTTTGTGTAGGACTTTTGCTACAAGGAAAGAATGTAAGTCAAGTTATTATTGGGACGAGTAAAGCGATTATTGGATTCCTTATTATTAATGCTGGCTCAAGTGTAATCACTGGTGCTCTAGGTATTTTTAGTCCAATTTATCAGCAAGTATTTGGAATTGGTTCCACAGCCATTAGTAATTTTATGGGTCAGGACACATTTACCAATCAGTTTGGTAGCGCAGTTGCTATTGCTATGACATTCGGTTTTGTTATAAATATTTTGCTTGCACGTTTTACTCCATTTAAGTATGTATATCTGACGGGTCACATGATGTACTGGGTAACTGTAATTTTCGCTGGTATTGCGGTGCAGGCAACTGGTGGACACGTTGACTTTTGGCCTCTTACAATTTTCCTTTCTTTAATTGTTGGTCTTTATTGGACTTTTCAGCCAGCAATTATTCAACCTCTCGTTCAAAAAGTAACTGGTATGGAAGCGGTTGCGTTGGGGCACACCTCATGCAGTGCTGGTATTCTTGGATATTTTGGTGGAAAGCTTTTCGGTGCAAAAAAGAAAGATGCAGAAGATTTGCAAATTCCCAAGCAATTGGCGTTCCTTCGTGATTCTAATGTCATTACCGCATTGACTATGGGTGTCCTTTTTCTTATTGGTGCAATATTAGTTTTAAATAAGCATACTTCTGAAGCTGATGCTTTAGTTGCAAGCTCAGGAACGCAGAATTTTATTGTATATGTTCTTATCCAATCATTTACCTTTGCAGCGGGTATCGCGGTTGTATTGACTGGTGTCCGTATGTTTATTGGTGAAGTTGTCCCTGCGTTTAAAGGGATTGCCCAGAAAGTTGTTCCTGGTGCAAAGCCAGCGCTCGATGCTCCTTTCCTCTACACTTTTGCTCCCAATTCGGTTGTTTTTGGTTTTCTTGGAGCATTTGTAGGAGCACTTATTTGGATGGCTATATTGGGTAGTTCAGTTAGCTATGTGTTTGTGCCTCCTATGATTGCCCTTTTCTTCCATGGTGCAGTCGCGGGTATTTTTGGAAACAAAACAGGTGGTATATGGGGGGCTTTACTTGGCGGTTTTCTCTGTGCCACTCTCCTTGCTTGGGGCCAATACGTAATGGTGACCTTCTTCATTGGAACAACAATTCCTGATACCGCACTTTGGGCAGCTGATTGTGACATGTTTATTCTGGGTCCGATAGTTGGTTTACTGTCTAAACTTTTACTCCTTTTTTAAATATCTGGATTCCAGGCTCTTCTGTTATTGAGGTGATCACATGTCATTTGTTCGTACATTATTCGAGGATATAGCTCCTGAGCAAATGGGATTTACATATTCTCATGAGCACATCGTATGTATTCCTGCTCACTGGCAAGAGCGTTCTGCTTATGACCTTTTACTAGATTGCCCTGAAAAATCTTGTGAAGATGTTCAAGATTTTGTCAATTTAGGTGGTAAGACTATTGTTGATGCGACAGCTATCGACTACGGCAGATGTATTGAAGATGTTGCTGAAATTAGTCGCAAAACTGGTGTTCAAATTATTGGAACGGGCGGTTTCAATAAAGGATTTCTTTGGGATGCACAGCTTTCTCCTCGTTTAAGAAATATCCTCGGTAGCTACGAGACATATGCAGAATGGATTGAAGATAGAAGCATTAATGAACTTGCTGACTATGTCATTCATGAAGTGGAAGAGGGAATTGAAGATTCTTCTTATAGGGCTGGACAAGTAAAATTTGGTACTGGATATAACAGCATCTCTCCATTGGAAGAAAAAACGATACGTGCTGTTGCTCGCGCACATTTAGAAACAAAAGCTCCTATTCATGCGCATACAGAAAATGGAACAATGGCTTTGGAACAGATAGAGATCCTTAGGTGTGAAGGTATTTCTCCTGAGTTCGTAAGCTTTGGGCATATGGATAGGAATCTTGATCCTTATTACCATAAACAAATTGCGATGACTGGTGCTTTTGTGTCTTTTGATGGTATTAATAAGATTAAATATGGTCCTGAAAGTGCGCGAATTGCTGAAATTCTTTATTTAGTTAAAGAAGGCTTTGAAGACCAAATCCTGATAAGCGGAGATACTGCACGTCGATCCTATTACAAACACTATGATTTTGGGCCTGGTTTAAGTTATATCAAAGAAAAGTGGGTCCCTCGTTTTATTGATGAAGCTTACTTCGCCGGCTTTGATGGCAATGCGCTGATTCAAAAATTCTTTGTTTCAAATCCTATGCGTTGCTTTGCTTTTAAGGATTAGTGAGAAATAATGAACTATGCGAGTCTGACAACACAAACAATTGGCCTTGAATTACATGCAGATACCCCCATTATTTTCCCTTTTGGGGCGATTGAAGCTCATGGACCACATTTACCTCTCGATACGGATATTAGGCTGGCAAATGCTTATAGCCAATTACTTGCAGAAAGAATAGGTGGTCTTGTTCTTCCTACCATGCCATTTGGTCAAGTATTTAGTCTTCGGGACTTTCCTGGAAGCATTTCCGTTTCGAACGATACCCTTTCACGACTAATTGTTAGCGTAGGAGAATCACTATTTAATAATGGCTCGCGTTTGCTAATTTTATTTAGCTCTCATCTTGGGAATATGACAGCACTAAAAGATGGGGCACGTGCCTTGTATGATCTTCATAAAGATATGAGGGTTGTGCACATGTTTTATCCAGACTTGCAAATACTTGCAAATGAAGTGCGTCAAGGTCCTTCAGCGCATCATACATATATTCATGCATGCGAAATAGAGACATCATTAATGTTGTATCTTGATCCAGATGCTGTCGATATGACACTTGCAATTAATGATGAGCCTGTTTTACCAATTGATGCAGACTATACGCCGACACCGTGGAGTACTTTCTCTCAAACAGCAGTATTGGGTGATGCAAAGTTTGCTACTAAAGAAAAAGGTGAATGGTTGGTAAACCATACCTTAGAGAAAGCAGTTCAAATTATTCAATTCGAACAGGTTATTATAAATGGGAAGTGAAGATAATGCTTCACGAACAATATTTCGACAAAGTTATCAGCATTTTAAATCAAATTTGTGATTCTAATGGTGCGTCATTCTCTAGCGCTGCGTCGGCAATAGCGCAGTCAATACGTTGCGGAGGACTTGTCTATATATTTGGCTGTGGACATTCTCATATTCTTGCAGAGGAGGCGTTTTTTAGAGCTGGTGGGTTGGCTAATATTTCGCCGATTTTGGTAGAATCGCTTATGCTTCATGAAGGTGCCGTACGATCTTCTCATCTAGAAAAGCGTATTGGCTATGCAAATTCCTTTATTAACGACGTTAATATTACCTCACAGGATACTTTAATTGTAGTTTCCACCTCTGGTAGAAATCCTGTCCCCATAGATGTTGCCCTTAGAGGAAAAAAAGTTGGATCAACTGTAATAGGCATCACCTCTTCAAAGTATTTTTCTATTAAATCTAGGCATCCTTCTGGCAAATTGTTAAATCAAGTTGTAGATGTTTTCATAGATAATTTTATAGAAAGAGGAGATACCACTTTAGAAATTGAAGCACAAAATTTGCGATTTGCACCAGCTTCTACTATTGCAGGGTGTTTCATTTTAAATTCAGTATTTGCGGATGCCATTGAGCTTTTAGCAGGACAAGATATTGAGGTTCCCATATTTTTAAGTGGTAACATAGATAATACCGAGGCAAATAATATGAGACTCATTGAACGTTACTCTAAGCAAATTCCATTACTGAGTTGAGTATGGGTTTATAAGGTTTAAGTCCATACCGTCATGGTTGTTTTGAGGTATGGACTTTTTCACTGTGATCTAATTATTTATTTAAATATATAAATTTAATTACTAAAAGAGGATAAAATGTTTGAAATTTTTTATGAAAAACTTCAAACTCTTGGAGTGATACCAACAGTCATTCTCAATGATATTAATGATACGCTACCGTTAGCCGACGCATTGATTCATGCAGGAATGCCGTCTGCGGAAATTACTTTTAGGACATCTATTGCGGCGGATGTTATCAGTAATATGATAAAAAATTTTCCTAATATGGAGGTGGGAGCTGGAACAATTTTGAATATTGGCCAAGCTAAACAAGCTATTGATGCTGGAGCCAAATATATAGTAAGTCCTGGTTACAACTCGGGGATCATTGCGTATTGTACCAGTCACAACATACCCATTATACCAGGTGCACTTACTGCTAGTGAGATTATGAATGCTGAAGATATGGGTATTTTCGTTACCAAATTCTTCCCAGCAAAGCAGTTTGGAGGGTTATCAACAATCCAGTCTCTTCGTGGACCTTTTTCATTGCATCGATTTTTGCCAACAGGAGGAATTAATTTAAATAATTTAGCCGAGTATCTTTCAGATGAAGCTGTGATTGCTTGTGGCGGTACATGGATGGTTAAACCTAGCGCTTTTTGTGACGGCGATTTTTCAGAAGTATATGAATTAGCTTCAAAAACAATGAAGGTTGTCCGCAGCACAATAAATGTTCCACAGGGGCAATCCCAGCCTATTTAGCGGAAAGGAAACGATCTTTACTACCGGAGAGAAAAGTTTTGGTTTGAGACATATCTTGCGAGAGTATAACTTGGTGTTATGTTTAAACTAAATATGGATTGTCGCTTATTCGCTTTAACCCAGAGGCTGCAGTAAGTTCTGCTTCTATAAAAGAAGTTGAGGATGCAGGTTATGCGACCGATCAGCATGTCGATGAGCTAAGCATCGTAGGTTTTTCTAGCTCGGATGACGGTTATGACGTGAGTACTGCGCGCTTCAAAATCCAAAACAACACGGATACACCAGTGACATTTAAGTCTATTGATGTATATGAGCTGGATGCTGATGGGAATATCGTTACGTATGAGCAGTCTTGGAATGCAGAAAATGACCCTGAGATAGCGCCTGGGCAGAGCTGTACGGTTAAAGTCTTGTACACCACAAGTGACAAGATTGCATCGTTTGAAAGCAAGAAATACAGCTTTAAGGATGCTGAGGGCAAGCTGGTGACGGGCGTCTTCTCAAAGACCTTTACGGCAAAAGTTGAGTAGGAAAAAAGGGCTTCAGATGCGCTCTGAAGCCCTGCTTTTTACGAATTATCAACTCAGTCCCGCGCGTTTTGCGCAGGACAAGAAAACCACCTGCTGTTGAACTGTGAGTGAAAGCTCTTTAGAGAGAGACTTTAGCCCAGAAGTGCTAGAGCCTCATCAAGGACCTTTGTGGCTTTCATTTGACCGAAGTCCTGAGGCTTGATAACCATGACAGCAGCCTTATTACCATAGGAATTCTGGATGTCCTTAAAGGCAAAACGAATTTGAGGGCCCAGAAGGATAATGTCTGCTCCCTTAGCGTTGTCATCGAGTGTGGACATAGGAACGGCGTTAACGGTAGCATTCAGACCGCGCTTTTCTGCCTCCTCTTCGAGCTTGATTCTCATGATGCCTGTGCTCATACCAGCGTTGCAGACAAGTAGGATTTTCATGGTATATCTCCTTGGTGCGCAAATCTTTTTGCGCAAACGTAAAAAGCTGGGGGATGATTCAGCTTACCTGACCATCCCCCTTATTTATACCCTTACTCAGCAAGCGAAGGGTCGGCTTCTTCCTCAAGTTTCTTCTTCTCATAAGCCTTAAAGAAGGGGAAATAGAGCAGACCGTCAAGGGCGATCAGGGCAATCATAAAGAAGAGAGCCTTGATGTCCATGGTGGCAAGGAAGGCGCCGATGGGTGCAGGAAGATTCCAACCTGGATAAGCAACGCAATGTGAAATCAAACCGAAAGTCATGGCTAAGTATGTTACCAGGGCATTGATAGGCATCACGCAGACAAAGGGGATGAGCATTGTGGGATTGTACATCAGGGGTAGACCAAAGATGATTGGTTCGTTGATGTTAAAGAAGGCAGGGATGATGGCAAGCTCTCCCACAGTTTTAATCTGCTTGGATTTAGAGAAGAAGCAAAGAATGGCAAGAGCGAGAGTGGCGCCAGAGCCGCCGATTGTTAGGAAAATCCACCAGAAGGACTCATCCACGATAAAAGGTAGAGCGTACTGCGAGGTACCAGAGGCGAAGGCAGCCATGTTGGCTCCAAGGTTGGCATAGAGGATGACATCCAGTGGGCTGGTGATGACAGAGTCATGAATGCCAAACCACCATAGGAGTGCAACAACGAAAGCTAAGACGATGATGCCCACAGGACTAGAGGCCAGGGCTACCAGAGGACTCATGACTAGAGTCATGAGAGCGGGCAGTGGGGAGCCAGTGAGAGCACGCAGTGCATAGGAGATTATGGAGTTGATTACTAGAACAATGCCCACAGGAATCAGACCAGCAAAAGAGTCGGATAGCGCAGGGGGAACGCCAGCTCCAGTCAACTCAATGTGACCGACTTTGCGCTGCTCAAGGTTGCGATAGAACTCAACAGTGAAGAAAGAGGAGATAATGGCGGCAAATAGACCCGTAGAGCCGAAGTAGGTGGTATCGATGGTCCAGTCTCCTGGGTTGGCGGAGTAAATCAAGAAGGACGCACCTGAGAGGGCAGCAGGCAAAAGGGTTTCATAGCCGTAGGACTTGCCCAGGTAGTAGCCGATTCCAATCGAAACCCAAAGGGCTAGGCAGCCGACGGTTAGGTTATGTACGCCACTTCCCAGGAAGGGATCAAGTGCGCCAGCTACAGCAGTCCAGCCCTCCATGAAGGTGCGCATTAGACCAGGATCCATGGTGGTGGGATCAGTGGTGGGCGAGACGATGATGAGCGCGAAGCATCCAATTGTAATGAAGGGAATTAGGGTGAGGAACGCGTTTTGAATTGCCTGGATATAGCGGTTGCGGCTCATCTTGTTGGCAACCGGGGCGAGGTGTGTCTCAACCCATTCAGTGAACTTCTCCATGCTTACCTTCCTTCCTTTTGGTTCCAAGCTGCGATTGTGTCCTTGTACCAGTAGTAGCTATCCTTTGGGATACGGCGGCAGTTATCGTTGTAATCTACGTAGACCAAGCCATAGCGCTTTGCGTAGCCATTAATCCAACTGTAGAGATCCATGGTGGACCATACGAAGTAGCTGCGAACGTCACAGCCTTCCTCTCGTGCTTTGAGTGTCCAGTTTACGAAGCCTTTAAGGAAATCAACGCGATAAGTGTCGTGTATCTGTCCATCAACCAGTTGGTCACGATAACCCATGCCATTCTCAGTGATCATGAACACGAGATTTGGATAGTGATCATTGAGTTGATGCAGCAGGGTGTAGATTGACTTGGGATAGAGCTCCATTCCCCAAGCATTTTTCTGAGTAGTAGGATCCTCATCGACTGAGAACCAGCCTGCAATATTGGTTTCGTTGCTAGAATCAGCGGTGCCAGTGTTGTTGGTTGAAAGCGAGGTCTGACTGGTAGTGCAAGGTTTGACCAGCATGCGGTCATAGGCATTGATACCTAGCATATCCACCTTGCCAGCAGCTAAAATTTCTTGATCGCCGGGGAGCAGGTAGTCCAAGATCTGGCCTTCGGAGTGCAACTTGTCAATAAGCTCTGTCGGCAACTGACCCAGCACTGCGGCATCATTGACACTACGGTTGTAGAAGAGGTCGGCTAAGCGTTTTGCTTCTTGATAGTCGGGAGTATCGCTGTGTGCTTCAATAGCATAGGAGTCACTTACCAGTCCGATCATGCCTTGGTAAGCTCCTTCGTGGAAGGCTGCAACTGCCTTGGCGCTAGCAAGAAGCATGTGGTACATTGCTCGCCACCGACGAGAGAGATCCTTGACGTTGGGCGGGTAGTTACCGATGCCATAGCAACAGAGAGTGTCATAGTTGGGCTCGTTGACGGTAAACCAAGTGCGCACACGGTCGCCAAAGGCGTTGAAGCAGACCTTGGCATAGGCACAAAATGCGTCTGAGGTTTGGCGATTCTCCCAGCCACCTGCGATAAAGAGGGACTCGGGTAGGTCGTAGTGGTACAGAGTCACCACAGGCTCGATGTCACGGGCGAGACAGGCATCAATTACGGCGTTGTAGTGCGCGATGCCCTCTGGATTTACTACTCCAGTACCATTCGGGATAATCCTAGTCCAAGCAATTGAGAACCGGTAAGCATTCTGGCCACCCGCAGCCATCAGATCCAGATCTTCCTCAAAACGGTGATAGTGGTCGGAAGCGATGTCGCCGGTTGTCGGATTGATGTTGTTCTTCTCACTGTGACAGAAGACGTCCCAATTGGACTGTCCCTTACTGTCTTCGTTCCAAGCACCCTCACATTGGTAGGCGGCGGTGGCACTACCCCAGAGGAAGGCACTCATGATGCCACCTCCTCGCTTACAACCTGCTTTTTTGCAGTTTGGATCTTCTCGCGGTAGAGCATGATAAATTCCTTTGCCACACACTCGAAGAGAATCGCAGACATCAGATGATCCTGACTGTGGGCGACGATAATTCCTACGGGTACATCTTTGCCCTGAGCCTCTTCGGTGAGCATCCTGGTTTGGGCATTGTGCGCCTTGTTGAGCGCCTTCTTGCCCTCCTCGATTAGTCGATTTGCCTCATCGAAGCTGCCTTCGCGGGCGCTGTTTACAGCTTGGTAAAAGTTGCTGAAGGCATCACCTGCATTAGCGATGATCTCCAACGAGATTGCTTGCGCTTCATCCTGGGTCATGGCACCTCCCTCGTCGGTATGCCGCTAACAGTGGCTGGTGGTATGCATGGCCGTGAATATAAGTTGTGTATCTCAGAGTTTCCACTCGCGACTTGCGGGGTATCCCGCAGATGCTGATGACCGTATGGCAGGTCTGTGGACGACATAGCGTGTAAATTGCGCGACTATATGTTTGTCCACAGATAGTTTTTGTACTGCTTGGCCTGTGAGAAACGGGGTATGGCAGATGCATCTAGGAAGCGGGTGAGGTGGGGAGGCGACATGGTGAACCTAAGCGAGCGTCAGCAAGCTATTCTGCGAATGGTCCTTGCAGGTGACGGTCCTGTTACGGGTTCTGAGTTAGCCCGTCGACTAGGTGTGTCGCTGCGTACGGTACAGACCGATATAGCTCGCATCAATGGTGATGAACAGGTTTTAATTAGTACGAACCAAGGTTATTTGCCTACGCTTGCTGCCAGTACCATGATTCGCGAGTATGCCCGCGATGCTACTTGTCCTGCACCAGACCACCAGATAATGGTGCATCTTCTTGCAGGGGAAGAGCTGACTGTTGATGATTTAGCACTTGTACTTTACGAGAGTACAAGCTCCGTCGAGCGTCAGCTCAAGGAGGTCAAGGATATCTTAGATAAGCATGGCCTCACCTTATGCTGCACCAAAGGGCACCTGCGGGTGGAGGGCAACGAGTGTTCACGGCGCAGGCTTATGGGACAGCTGGTTATGGATGAAGTTGGCCCTGCCTTCTCACTAACCGAAGCCTTCGCTCGCGACCTTAAAGGTATAAGAATTGATGAGGTATCAGACATTTTGCAGCAGGCAGCATTAGCTTGTAATCTCACGATTCCCGAGGGATATGGTCAAGATCTAGCAGTTGGTGTGACTATTGCACTTTTCTTTATAAAACCTGGGATTGCGTCAGTCGGGGACAGTATGGTTATCACCTCAACCACTGATGCTGCATCTGTTGCAAGTGAGTCATGCGAGTGGAGAATGGCACGCGAAATCTGCCGTCTCTATGGCGAGTTGCATCCGCTGAGCCCTAGTGAGGAAGATCTCGACTACCTTGCCTCACTCCTGGCGGGAAGAGTCCGCGCTACCAATGTGGCGGACGAGCTTGCCGTTGGGGGTATGCCGAGGGAGTTTGAGATCAAGGTAACTGCCATAGCTACCTCGGTATTTGCTGACTATTTGATTCCGGCGCCCAACCATTTACAGCTGCACAATTTTGCTCTTCATGTGTATGCCATGGTCAAGCGGGCAAAGTCCAATCCGCTTGAAGATCTGACCATCGCCGAGAGTATCCGTACTAACAGTCCTTTTATTTATGAGGTATCACTTGCAGTAGCAGATCGTCTTGGCGAAGAGCTTGGCGCGAAGGTGGTTCAAGGCGAGCTGGGATTTATCTGCGTTCACGTCGGCCTAATCATCCTTGAGGGTATGGGTGAGCAACGCGTGACCATAGCCGTGGCCGGTGAGGATTACCAGGGGATTCGCCGCCGTATTATCGCCAATCTCTCCACGAGGTTGGCCGCATACGTGGACGTGACTGCCTTTGATCCTATCTCTGATGTGGATTCGGATATTTTGGTAACTACTGGTGAGATTCCTGTAACAACAGGCGCAGTAGTACAGATTTCTCCTCTCTTTACAGAACGTGACTTTCAAGCGGTTGAGGTTGCCGTGACCTCGTTCGTGGAGCATCGCGATGCTCTGAAAGCCGCTAAAGCTACCCGATTCTTCCGTCCCGAAGTTTTCTTCCGAGAACAGGGTCTGCATACACGTGAGGAGACGATCTGCTTTTTGGCAAAGAGGCTTCAGGATTATGGTGTGGTGGGGGAGGACTTTGCCCAATCGGTCCTTAGACGTGAGTCCATGGGGTCAACAGGCTTCTTTGGACTCTTTGCCATCCCTCATGCTATGGAGATGGACGCCTCGCGCACCACCATTGCCACGTTGGTGAGCGAGAAGGGTATCGAATGGGATGGTGGCAGGGTTAACGTGGTGTTGATGATTGCCCTTAATGCGCAGGATAGGGGAATTTTCATGGACATTTATGATGGTATTATTCGCCAACTCTGTGATGCACGTCGTATTTCTAGGCTGGCACGTACCAAAACTCTAGAGGACTTCCTGCATTGCATGCTGTATTCATTAACCTAAAACGACAGAGGAGGTACAGCGAAAGATACTATCTCCAAACGACTGACTAAGTTGGAGCTGTTCTCGACGTATGCATGTACTAAAGAACGCACGTTTCCGTGCTGTTCCAAAAGGACATCTGCTTAAGCAGTCTATTGCAGACGACCCGTAATTGTCCCCGTCTTTCCGCTACCTACCTGGTAATGAACTCCATCGCCGAAGAACTCTAGGTATTGCAGAGTTTGCAAGTCTTGGCAGAGCTGAGCAGTATCGCCTTTCTTGTTGTTTTTGATATCGTGCCAACCGCCCGTACTGTCTTGGAAGCCCAGCATATTTATTGCATGCATGCCTTGATACTGCATGACTAACTGGGCTTTTTGGAAATCACTCAGGGGCATTCCGATGAGTTGTGCAAGATTGGCAATGAGGAAGTTTGTACTGGTATCGAGTATGGTGCCTGTCTTGGCGCCTGCAACGTCGTAGTTGGCATACATGAGATAGCTGGTGGTATGAGCACGCTGTTGGTGGACAAGCTCACTGGAGTCATCGGTTACCAGCGCATCATTGTAAGGCGCTGCAAGAGCTGGTTGATGGTCTCCAAAGAGCACCAGTACCACAGGACGCTTGAGCTTAGAAAGCTTATCAATAAACTCCTGCAAGGCTTTGTCAGAGATATCCATCAGTGCGAGATACTCGTCGAGGTCTGGGTGATCGACGCCTTTGATTGTGCGCTGCTTGACGAGATTTGCAGGTAGTGCGTTGGTCTTGTATCCACCATGATTTTGCATGGTGATATCTAGAATGGTTTGCGGGGCCTCGTCAGCGGCAAGTAGCTCGAGAATTTTATCGTAAGTGGCGGTATCGCTAATGAGATTACGGTAGCGTTCTGCGACGCCAAAATCAGGTTCAGAGAGGAATTGGTCATAGCCAAAGGCAGGATAGACGATATGACGATTCCAATTGGTTGCTAGGTTGGGATGCATGGCACTTGTTTTATACCCAATGGATTTGAGCTGGCGGGCGAGGTTGTTGACGCGAGACATGTCATAGACCATATACGGATAGACGCCTGATCCCATAAATGCCATCGAGCAGCCCGTGAGCATTTCCCACTCGCTGTTGCAAGTGCCGCCACCATAAGGGGAGACGTAGAGCTTTCCCTTTGCAAGACCGCCTTCGAATGAATTAAACCATTCGGGGCCCTTGTAGGTCCCATCTAACTCGTTGAACAATGACAGGTCGGAGAAGGACTCATTCATTACGACGACCACGCTGGGTTTGAGCTCGTTGAACTGCTTTTCTGCGGCTTTTCTTGCCTTCGTGTTGCCAAAAATATGGGCGTACTGCTCGGCATATGAAGCTGAGGAATCGGGTGAACTTGCTACGGCTTTTTTGGTGTTGGTATATTTTGCTGTGGCAGCGCCAGCAGATTTTTTGATTCCACCTGCGCCACATGCGCTGAGGGTAGCTAACATACCAGCAGCTCCGACCGCTGAAATAAAAGAACGACGAGAAACGTTGGTGTTGATAAATTCTTTCATGAAAATGCCCCTTGAGATTTAGCTGGCAATTGAAAACTTGCGAGAAATTACGGAAGTGTGGAGGCGCAAAAGCGTAGGACGGTAAATCACACGGCAGGTTATTCGACCTTGAGTAGAGAGTTAGGAGTTAGCGCTGCTTGAGGAGGAAGAGTCTGCATGGGAGAGATTTTCTTCATACTTGTTTGCGTAGCCTGAAAGAAGTTTTTCGGCCTCTTCTTTGGAATAACCATCGGGCTGAACGGGGCGGAAAGATTGAATCTGCGTGACAAACGATGAAATAAAGCCTTCGCGATGGTAGCTGTCGAGCGGAATCCAAGCGTTGTATTTGATGCCAGGAAATTCCGAAAAACTTACTGTTGTTGCAATAAGGACAGCAATGCCAGCAATGATGAGTCCGCTAAACGCGTTGATTACAAACGCAACAACAGGCCTTTTTGTACGCTGTGGCTTTGGCGTTAGGGAAAGTACAACTATAGCTAGTGCCAATACTGCAAATGAAATAAGTACCCGTTCATTGAGAATATAGGTATAGCTACCACTTACTGTAGCTGCAGTGCCGAGTGCAAGCACGTCGCTCGCAATGATGGGTACGCCTTTAAACGACACGACAAAATATTCTGCAAGGCCGGCGCATTCAAAAAGAAATGCTGCAATAACAGCTCCTGCACCAGTGCGTTGAAAGAGAAGATGAAATATCAGAAATATAAAAAGAATGATGACATTTTCGAGAATAAGACCCTCTATCCAAAATCCAGTGATAGCTGGATTAGAAGGCAATTCGATAGCTATGAAAGTCAAAAACGTTCCAACAAGCAGTAGGCCAATTTCTAACAGCAAACGTTGGTAACCTAAAAGGGTGCTGAATGCTGTGCGGATTTGCTTGTTGTAGAGCGAAACGATGGCTGCTATCGCAAGCACGCTAGTGCATAGGATGGCTGGCAGCCAGTGGGTTTGAATGAGTCCAAAAGCTGCATATACACTCAAAAAAAGAAGCAATGCAAAGAAAACTCCAACCCAACCCCACGAAATTCGATTGGGTTGGGGTAAAAAGTGAAAGAGCTTTTGTGGTGCAAACTTAGCGAGAGCTATTACCAACCCAACAGCCAATAAGCCAGCGAAAAATATCAAGAACATACTTTTAAGCCTCCAACGGTGTTACCCAGCGTTCATGGGAATCCACGTTAGGATAGCCTTGCCTAACTTATTCTGCTATATAAATCCTGCAATTTAAGAGTACGTAAAGGGAGATAAAAGAAACCCTGCATATTACCTACCAAATTGCATGATTTGAAATGTTCGCGAAGCAGACTCAGTGCAAGGCGCTTTCATCAAGCATGAAGTCATAGACGCTAAGAAGTAGGATGCCTTCATCTGTGTAGTGTCTTTCAATCGGCTTGCCTACGACAATGACCTTACGAAAGGAATCTCCTGTCTTGAGAAGCGACCTCTGTTCTTGGGCGAGCTTCTCTGAATCGGGAAGATCGTATGCTGATTGGATGTATATCCGTTCGCTGCCGTTATTGCATACGAAGTCGACCTCTAACTGCTTGCGTACGGATTTGCCATCTTTATTCCGCTCGCTGACCGTCACGTTGCCAATGTCGACCGAGTAGCCACGTGCGCGCAACTCATTGTAGATGGCATTTTCCATGAGGTGTGTCTCCTCAAACTGGCGAAAGCCTAATCGAGCGTTGCGAAGTCCGAGATCTGAGAAATAGTACTTGTAAGGTGCACCAATATAGCGTCTGCCCTTGATATCGTAGCGCTGTGCGCGTTCGAGGAGGAAGGCATCGTCGAAGTAGTCGATGTATGAAGATACCGTTTCAGGGTCGATGGTTGATCGAGTAACACTTTGGAATGTGTCAGAGAGCTTGTTAGGATTGGTCAGTGATCCTATCGTCGAGGCCATGACGTTCAACAACTCGTCCAATGCGCGGTTATTGCGGACGCTGTTCCTTTCAATGATGTCGTTGATATAAATTTCAGAGAAAAGACGCTGAAGATAATCGATCTTTTCTTCTCGTGTTTCCTTACATGCGACAGCAGGAAGGCCGCCGTACATGAGATAGCTCTGCCATCCCATCGCGACATCGTTATCATATGTGGTCATGAATTCGGCGAAGGAAAGCGGAGCCATTCTTACCTCGTCCCCGCGTCCACGGAACTCGGTGACGATGTCCTTTGAGAGGAGCTTTGCATTGCTTCCCGTGACGTAAACATCCACGTTTTCGCGGGCAATGAGGTCGATGAGGACCTCTTCGAAGTGTTCAAGGAGTTGTACCTCGTCGAGAAGCACGTAGTGCATACCTGGAGCCTCAATCTGGCTTATCACGTATGGGTAGAACACATTGGAGTCGCGGTAGCGTCTGTTTCCGTAGCGGTCGAAAGCCATCTCAAAGATCTGAGTCTCCGATACCCCGCGTTTCAGCAGGTAATCCTTGAAGATCTCGAAGACAAGATAGGACTTTCCGCAACGACGGACGCCTGTCACCACTTTCGCCTGATCAGTGTGCATTCTGCTGATGAGGTTGTCGAGGTATTTTGGGCGCTCAATTCTCATACGCACTCCAATCGGTAATAGTGCATCACGGTGCATTTTTTCCGATTAGTATTATACATCTCATTTGGAGCAGATTTGGGATAGCGATGTACCGAGGAGGAAAAGAAGCAAACACGAGCCGCGTAATGTGATGTTCAAAAGAAAAACAGGTAGGTGGTTCAAACTACCTACCTGTGACTTTTGTGGTGGGCGTTACAAGATTTGAACTTGTGACCTCTTCCGTGTCAGGGAAGCGCTCTCCCCCTGAGCTAAACGCCCGAATATATAACTGCAAAGTTGCAAGCGGGGGTGCTCACATGCAGCAGAGAGTATCTTACGCGAATGTCTCTCTGTATGCAAGAAGATTTTTTCAAATTAGGAACTTGCTTAAATATCACCTAAGATTTGATTGTTGATGGCAGAGGATGGGGGAGGGCGATTGGAAAAGACAGTGCCTGGCAAAATCATGTCAGTTTTGACTCGCGTTGCCTTTATGTTCTGTATAGGTGGCCTTGTAGGATGGCTTTATGAAGTCTTCATCTGTGCACCGCTCAATCAAATGCCTATTGATCTTACCCACGGAGGTCTCGGTATTCCTTTTTTGATGATTTATGGTGCAGGCTCTGCACTGATTGAGCTGGTATTGGGACTGGAGCGTAAACAAAGTGACTGATGGATGCAGCTATTGGCAGTCATTGTGCTAACCACCACGGTTGAATATGTGACTGGTTTGATAATGCTACGTATCGTTGGTGTGCAAACCTGGGATTATCGTCTGCCTGGCTGGGACTTTCTTGTAAGTCCTGATGGGTTGGTGTGTTTACGTGCTTCTTTGACGTTTGGATTGATGGGTCTATTGCAGTTACGTGGGTTGAGCAGGCTGTATGAATGGATGTTTGTTACGAATGCACGAGTGTCAAGAGTTGTAATTTGGCTGTGCTTTGCTCTTGTTGTGCTGGCGTTGTTGAATGGTTCATTCCTACATATCGTTGATACGGGTGGCATGTGGCATTAGTGGTAAGTGATCGTTCATATTGATAGGGTTCGCTGGACCCCTATTCGCTCTAAAGTGCGATGTGCGCCATTACCCCATTTTTTTGTTATGCTATTTGCGCTGGTAGATGGCTTGTTTTTAGAGGCAGCTGTTTTCCCGGGTTTTGCCGTGACTTTGTGATTTGTCATTGCTGCAGGTAGAAAGCTTGCGGCGAGACCATATATATCAAGAATTAACCTAATTAAGCACTGAAATGGCGCACATCGAGCATCAGAGCGAATAGGGGTATAGTGCGGACCCCTATTTTTGGATGCGCTGACATTTTTACGTACCTCTACACGTTCAAATTGATTTCATGACGCTAGAATTATGTCATGACTTCTGAGCAAAATTTTAAGTGCTTAAACTTCTCGCATATATGGAAGAGATCTTTAAAAAGCAGATTAGCAGTTTTGGCAGTTTTGATTGCAGAGGTGAATAACTGGCATGTTTGAGCTTCTTTCCTTTTGTTGGAAGTCTATCAACAACAAAGGTCGCTACATCGCTTTCATGACTCTCTCGCTCGTCAAGGAGTTGCTGAAGGTCGCCCTGCCGCTTGTGACCGGCTGGATAATCAACCTTCTGGTGTCGGGAGGTGACTTTTCTGCCGTCATTTTCTGGTGCGTGATGGTTGGCTTGCTGAGTGTGCTGTCTGCCTTCCTTGGGTATGTGGTGACCTTGCTTTATACGAAGACGCAGTTCGACTCCGCCTTTGCCCTACAGTCCAATGCAATAATGCGTGTACAGCATTTTTGGCAGGGATACTACGGAAAGGACTTTGATCCCGGTTACCTCTCCAAACGTGTCAATAACGACTCTGAGGTCATTTCCATGTTCTTCTTGATGTCTGGGTCACAGGTACTGTCACATGCTCTTACCACAGTGGTTGTCATTGCACTCGTTGCCATCATTAACCTTCCTCTAGCGTTTGTTTGCTTGCTACTCACGTTTGCGGTGGGTTTGGCGTATGTGCTCTCCCGCAGAGAGGTCTTTGAGCGAGGGATGGAATACAAGGAGAAAGTGGCGAACTTTTTCTCAGTCATACTGCATGAGTTTAGTGATGTCGAGTTCATTAGGCGACACGTTCTCTTTGACAGGTTCGCAACGCTGCTCTCTGACTCCTATAGCGCGGTGCGCGATGCGGTCTATCGCGTGAACAGAGTGGGCGCGATCGTGGGTATGCAGACGGAGATTGCTAAAGACGTGCTGCAGATAGCAGTAATATTTGTTGGCGCCTACCAGATCATGATGGGAGCCATGCGGGTTGGCTACCTTGCAACAGTGGCAAGTTACTTTGCCATGCTCTCGGCATCGGCGGAGTACTTCACTCAATTTGGCAGCGAGTATCAAGACTGCCGGTCAAGTTTTGAAAGGCTGCGTCAGCTTTCTGACACACCACTTGAGCAGAATGGTGACATAGAAATCAGTGATAAGGTTTATGTCATATCCTGCAATGATCTCAGCTTTACCTACCCTGGCAACGACATACCCACCATCAGCGGCGCAAACATCCGCTTCGAGGGCTGCGGTCTCTACGGTCTTCTGGGAAGGAACGGTTGCGGCAAGTCCACGCTGCTCAAGCTTATTGCTGGTGAATGGTGCGGTCACTATGAGGGCACAATCTGCTTTGATGACCAGGAGCTTGGGACGCTCGACCACTACGGCCTGAGGCGTACATCTGTGGGTTTCACCGAGCAGGAACCCACGGTCATAGAGGACAGTCTGTGGAATAATCTTACCCTGCTATGCGAGGAACAGCCAGAGCGTGAAGAGGTGCTCTCGCTATGCGACCAGTTGAGGCTGACCGCTCTCATTGGTAAGGCACCGCAGGGGCTGGACACCATCGTCGACGGTACGAACGTAAGCCTTTCTGGTGGTGAGAAGCAGAAGGTCGCCATCATCCGAATGCTGCTCAAGAACCCTCCAGTTATGCTGATGGATGAGCCGAGCTCCGCCCTTGATGCAGATAGCGTCAACTCTCTTGTTGAACTCTTGGGACAGCTTAAGCGCGATCATCTTATCATCATGGTCTCCCATGACGAGAGATTAATAAATGCCTGCGATGAGCTGGTCAGATTGTAACGAGTGACGGGTGGGTTACCTATCCACATTTGCTTGCCGCGAATGCGCGTATGTCGAAAATTGCGATTGGCTGGTCTGCATGGAGTCACCATATGAATGCCTCTACAGCAGAATTTCTCACGTGCGGACATTCTTCTTTACCCCCGTTCATCCAAATCTAAACAGCTGATGTTCTTTGCAGACGTATAGTGATAGCTATAAGTAATGAGCAACAAAAGGGGGAGATATGCTCAATTTTACTTACTACGCACCAACGAGGATTAACTTTGGCAAAGGTCAAATTTCTCATCTTGTGGAGTTGACCGAGAGCGGTTCGCGTGTGCTGCTGTGCTATGGTGGCGGCTCCATCAAACGTAATGGCATTTATGCTGATGCTCTACGCATTATGGGCGAAGCAGGACTTACGGTCTTTGAGTTGCCTGGCATCGAGCCCAATCCTCGTATTGAGACGGTGCGTAAAGGTGTTCAGCTGTGCCATGACGAGCATATCGATATGGTGCTTGCTATTGGTGGTGGCAGCTCGATTGACTGTGCAAAAGTAGTTGCAGCTGGTGCTTGCTATGACGGAGACGCTTGGGATTTGGTGCTGCATCCCGAGCTCATCAAAGCGGCGCTGCCTGTGTATTCCGTGCTTACTCTTGCTGCTACGGGTTCCGAGATGGATGCGTTTGCGGTTATCACGGATCTCAGCAAAAACGAGAAGTGGGGTACTGGTTCGCCTCTTGTTATCCCCAAGATGTCTGTGCTAGATCCGACTTATACTTTCTCGGTGCCAAAGCGCCAAACTGCAGCTGGCACTGCAGATATGATGAGCCACACCTTTGAGAACTATTTTCACTTTGAGCAGGGCTGTGAGTTGCAGGAATCCTTCGCTGAGAGCATTCTTAAAACTTGCATCAAATACGGTCCTATCGCGCTTGAGCAGCCCGACAATTACGAAGCGCGTGCCAATCTGATGTGGGCATCAAGCCATGCTATTAATGGTCTGATTTCTGCGGGTTGCTCGCCTGCTTGGTGCGTCCATCCCATTGAGCATGAGCTCTCTGCTTTTTATGACATTACGCATGGTGAGGGTTTGGCGATTATGACGCCAGCTTGGATGGAACACATCCTTGACGACAAAACTGCGCCCGTCTTTGCACGTTATGCGCGTAATGCGTGGGGGGTTGAGGAAGCGGATGACATGGCTGCAGCAAGGGAGGCCATCGCTTTGACGCGCAAATTCTTCTTTGAGACGATGGGTATGCCTGCCACGCTCAAGGCGGTAGGCATTAAGGATGATACCCACTTTGTCGAGATGGCAGAAAAGGCTGCCAAAGGTAGTCGTGGCTCATTTGTTCTTCTGTCCGCTCAGGATATTGTCGAAATTTACCAGTCTGCACTTGGCTAAGCATGGAATGTGGGCATGCCGTGGGTGAATCATTGCTCACGGCATGCTTTTTTTGTGTGGGGTTTTGTGATAGTTTTTCTTTTAGCTCCGTTGTTATTTAGATTTGGGCGCCTCCTCGTCCTTACGGGCGATATGCACCATTACTCGATTTTCTATGCCGAATGCGTACTGATGTGACTTCAAAGTGCGATCAATGTGGTGGTATGTAGCTCTGCTTGCTTACACTGCCAGCCAAAAGCCACAGACTGTTTCAACTGTCGCACCCCTGCTTGCTAAACGTCACGCATCGTTTCAATCAACACGGCTCTGCTTGCCAAACGCCACATACTCTTTCAATCAACACAGCTTTGCCTGTCAAAGCCACAGATTCTTTCAAGCAGAGTAGTTCTGCTTGCCAAAAGCCACAGATTCTTTCAGAAAAAATGTCAAAAGCCACAGATCTCTTCAGTAGGCTTCACGTTTGCGCAGGTAGATTTTTCGTGCGTGAAACAGAGTGTGGCTTTTGGCTGAAAAAGTGAAGTAGAACGTGGCGTTTGACATCTGGCATGAAACAGAGTGTGGCGTTTGGCACTTGATATGAAAGAGAGCGTGGCTTTTGACATTCGGTATGAAACAGGATGTGGCTTTTGTTGCCTGGCATGAAGTAGAACGTGGCTTTTGGCATCTGGTGTGAAATGGAATGTGGCTTTTGCCGCCTGATGCGAAACGAAGTGTGGCGTTTGACAACCGATGTGAAACAAAACGTGGCGGCTGATTCGAATAAAGAGGAGCTCTGAAAGAAAAAAGGTCCCCGAAGGGACCTGAAATTTCTGGTGTCGGAGGCGGGACTTGAACCCGCACGACCTTTTAGTCAGTCACTAGCACCTCAAGCTAGCGCGTCTGCCAATTCCGCCACTCCGACGTGGTTTCGAGCGAGGAATATAGTATCACGCCCACAGTATTTGGCAAGCCTAAATTTTGATTGGTTGTGGATTTTTTTCGACCGCGCTGGCCTCTCTTGTGAAGGAGCAGTTGAACGGCGTGTTTTTTTCGGCGTCTCGGGTACAGTAATTCTCTAGATGCAATAAAAACGTAGCCGAGAGGGGAGGGTACATGGAGATTCGTTTCAAGAAGAAGTCTTCGCTGAACTTTGTACCCATGCCCCAGCAAGTCGCCAAACAGGGTAGCGATACATTACAAACGATTGCCACCAAACAAAACGATACAAAGCAGCAAACGGCTACTGTCAAGCAAAACGATGCGAAGCTTCAGCCATCACCAGTAAAGCAGAGCGGCCCAAAGCCGCAGATGTCTGCTGCCAAGCAAAAAGATCCAAAGCCGCAGATGCTTGCTGCCAAACAGCACGATACAAAGCCGCAGACCCCTGCCACCAAGCAGGTTACCGCTCCACTACCTGTTTCCACAAAGCGCAGCAAAAAGCCTCGTCTCAAGGTGTCTGGTGCCAGCACCATGAGCAAAGCCCAGCGCGAAACTCGCGATCAGAGCATGGGCCAAGCGCGCAAAGGTCTTATCTTCATCGGTATGGCTACGATTACCTACGCTCTCTATCTAGTGTTTTCTGGACAGATGGGCGAATTTTTGACGGCGATGGCAGGCGTACGTCGTCGCTGGGTAGTTGCCGCTATGCTTGCTTACGTGGTGTATTTCTTCTGGGGCGTATTGGCATATCTGCTTGCTGTTATCAGTGACCGCAGAAGTACGGTTGGTATCCGCGATCTGATGAGTGTTGAAGCCTCGGGTATCTTTTTTTCCAACCTTACGCCAAACGGTGCTGGTGGTGCGCCGGCACAGATTTACCGCCTAACCCGCGCAGGACTTTCTGCAGGTGGAGCAGGTGCAGTGCAGTATACCCGCTTCATTATGTACGAAGCGGGCGAAGGTATTTTTGCCGCGCTGATGCTGCTTTTTCGTTGGGAATGGCTGACAACCACCTATGGCAATGTCACATTTATTGGCATGATTCTTTTTGGTTTCAAAGTCGTTGAGGTCGGTGGCCTTTTGTTGGTATGCCTCCGCCCTGGTTTTGTGCGTCGTGCAGGTAGTTGGATTATTCGCTTTGCTTCTCGTCGTGGTTGGATGAAACGCACCGACCATTGGATTGATGTGGTGACGGTACAGGTGGGGGAGTTCTCCTCGGGCTTTCGCCAGGCAGCAGGCAATTTGCGCAATATGTTGATGACCCTTGTAGTTACGCTGTTGCAGCTTGCCTGTCTGTATTCACTGCCGTGGTTTGTTGCTCGTGCCTTTGGTCACCAAGCAGATCTAATTACCTGCATGGCTTGTGGTTCGATGCTTGAACTTTTGACCTCGGCTGTGCCACTGCCAGGTGGTGTTGGTGGCGCTGAGGGTGGTTTTGCCGTGCTCTTTGCACCTATTTTTGGTGCGCGCGTAGCTGCGGCTTTTGTAGTTTGGCGTATGGTGGAATATCTTTTGCCCATCTTGGCGGCAGCGCCTCTACTTGGATTGCAGTCCAGCCATATTGCAAGTCTTGCCGCGCGTTGGGATCGTCTGCGTTACCGCCTCGCACAAGACTATTCTCAGCTCAGAGCAGGAAAAGGTTTCAGTCGCCAAGAGCATGTCAAAGTCGATCTTCGCAAGGCCAACTCCCGCGCCAAGCAGCGCAAACGTATATCATAGAGACAGATTAATTCGAGCCTGTCAGCTGTGTGGTAGATAGCTCGTTTTTATAGGAAGCAGGACATTTTGGCTAAAAAGAACTACTCACATATACGGGCTACACGCGGAGCGAGTGTACCTGCGGTTCTCGAAGCTCTGCTTGGCATCGTGTTGATTTGTTTGGCTGCATGGCAGCTTGGTGCCGACCAGTCGCTTGCACCAGGCTTTATGGCAACGGTGTGCTACGTTGCGTTGCTCTTGGTAGGTGTTGCTTTGACTTATTTGGGCGTGGAGCGTCAGCGCGATGCAAAGCATTCGGCTGGCGATAACGAAAGGGAAGTACGCCACTAGACCTAAAGGAATGACAGCAATGGCCTTCGTCGAATTTCGTGACGTGCGCAAAATATATCAGATGGGTTCGGTCGAGGTTCATGCCGTCGATGGTATGAATTTTGAAATTGAAGAAGGCGAACTCTGCGTTATTGTGGGCCCATCGGGTGCGGGCAAGACAACCGTGCTCAATATGCTAGGCGGCATGGATTCTTGCACGTCAGGCACAATTTTGCTTGATGGTAGTGAAGTTTCGGCAATGAACGAGCGTCAGCTCACTCAGTATCGTCGTCATGATATTGGCTTTGTTTTTCAGTTTTATAATCTCGTACAAAATTTGACAGCGCTCGAAAATGTTGAGCTTGCAAGTCAGATTTGCCGCAATCCCTTGCCCGCCGCGCAGGTGCTTGCTGAAGTGGGACTCGCAGACCGCCAAGATAACTTCCCAGCACAACTATCGGGTGGTGAGCAGCAGCGTGTGGCAATTGCGCGCGCCTTGGCCAAAAATCCCAAGCTGCTGCTTTGCGATGAGCCAACGGGTGCCTTGGATTATCAGACAGGTCACCAAGTACTTAAGCTTCTGCAGGATAGTTGCCGCAAGAGTGGACGTACAGTTGCTATCGTGACGCACAACTCTGCCTTTACACAGATTGCCGATCGCATTATCAGTGTTCGTGAGGGTCGTGCAAAAAGCGTTGAACTCAATGCCACGCCTGTCGACGCAATGTCGCTCGAATGGTAAGTGTGGGCAGCAATTATGGCCAAACGTCCTCACAACAGCCACAGTTTTAGGCGAGAAGTGATTCGCTCAATTCGCGGATCACTGGGACGTTTTTTGGCGATTATGGGTATCGTTGCGCTGGGTTGCGGCTTTTTTGCGGGTCTGCAGATGACTGGTCCAGACATGCGTGATGCGGCTGACCGCTGGTATGACGGAACGCGCCTTTGGGATTTGCGCGTTGTTTCTACACTGGGCTTTTCAAGCGAGGATGTAGCGCGCATTGATGCAACCCCTGGCGTTGAAGTCTCGATGCCTGCCAAATCTTGCGATGTCATGATGAGCCTAGGAGACGAGCAAATTGCAGCACGCATTACCTCAATTGATGTGAATGCGGCTGTTGCATCAAAGGTTACAGGTCGTTATACCGTAGCTTCCAAGGATGCGCGGTATCTTAATCGTCCAATGCTTCGCGAAGGTACGTGGCCCAAAGCTGCGGATGAATGCGTGATTTCTGCAGATGCAGTAGGGCATTTCAAGCTGGGAGATACAGTTGAAGTGCTCTACGGTACCGATAATTTGAATGACACGCTCGCGGTGCAGCGTTTCAAGGTAGTGGGCACGGTGAGTTCCTCTGACTATCCGTATACGGCGAGCTTTGGCTCAACGACTTTGGGTACAGGACAAATTGACGAGTATCTATACGTTCGTGAAGCTGCCTTCACCCAAGACCTGCCTTATACGCAGGTCTATGTGCGGGTGCGAGGTGCTGAAGCGCAGCTGAGCGAGTCTTCTGCCTATGAAAAGGTGGTTGAAAAGGTCTCCAGGCGCCTGGAGGACCGTGAAGGAGAGCTTGCTCGTTCGCGCCAGGATGATCTTAAACTTGAGGCACAGGCCAAACTTGATGACAAGCGCGCAGATTTTGATGCTCAGCGTGCAGATGCAGAAGCAAAGCTCGATGATGCGCGGCAGCAGCTTGCTGATTCTTATAGCAAGCTTGAGGATGGCGAGGCAGAGTATGCCTCGGGCAAGAAGAAGCGTGATGATGGTGCTGCAGAACTCAGCCGTAAACGCGACGACGCTCGCAAGCAGTTTGCTGAAGCAGAAAAGAAACTCAATGATGGTAAAAAGCAGCTCGACGAAAAAGAAAAAGAGCTGCTAGCGAGTCTATCCGAACTAGATCCTGCCCCAAAAGATCTGTCTTCTGCAAAAGAGATAGTTGCAAGCAAGCTAGGGCAGCTAAATTCTGGTATAAGTCAGCTAGATCAAGGAATCGATCAGTTGAAGCAAGGCATCGATGGCCTTGCCCAACTAAAAGACGGTCTTGCTCAGGCACAGGATGCTGTCTCTCAGCTGGAGCAAGCCAAGCTACAACTTGGTCCTGCTTGGACGGAAGAGCAAGAACAACAACTGCTTGCCGCAAAAGCTCAGCTTGAGAGTTTGCAAACGCAGGTAGAGGCGCTCACAACTCAACTGGGAGACAATCCCGAAGCAAAGCTTTCCCAGCTTGAGACTCAGCGCCAGCAGTTGGATGCTTCCCGCAGGCAGTTTACTGCTGCTGGGGAGGGCATTGATCAGCTACAGACTGCCAAAACAAAACTTCAGTCTGGTCGTGATGAACTTGCAACACAAAAGGCCGAGGCTAATAAAAAACTTGATGCTGCACAGGCAAAAATTGATGATGCAAGCACGCAGTTAAGTAACTCTCGTACAAAGTTAGATGATGCTTGGACAAAGTATTATGACGGCAAAGCAAGCTACGAGCAAAATCGCACCGACGCGGATAAAAAGTTTGCTGATGCCGAAAATGATTTTGCTGAAGCCCAGCGCAAAATCGATGAAATAGAGCTGCCCGATCTTTACGTACTTGATCGTACAAAAAGTGAGGGTGCGGTAACCTATCATGCAGATGCGCAGCGCATGGATCATATCGCGCGCGTATTTCCTCTAATGTTTTTCTTGGTAGCTGCTCTTGTATCGCTGACTACGATGACACGTATGGTTGAGGACGACCGTATACAGATTGGCACCTACAAGGCGCTGGGCTTTAGTACCGCAACAATCGCGAGTAAGTATTTAGTCTATGCGGCTGCAGCCAGCATTACAGGTGCAATCATTGGCACATTGGTTTTGACCCAAGTATTGCCTTCAGTTATCACGAGCTCCTATTCGATTATTTATGCTGTGCCCGAGCTCAAAGTTCCCCTGCCTATCGACCCTGTAATTGCGCTTTTCTCAGGGGGGTTGGGTGTTGGCGTAACCCTACTTGCAACGTGGGGCGCTGTGGTCTCTAGTTTGCGCTCTACGCCCGCAGAGCTCATGTTGCCACGTGCACCCAAGGCGGGAAAGCGCATTCTTTTAGAGCGCATAGGCCCCATTTGGCATCACCTGTCCTTCTCATGGAAGGTTACTTTCCGCAATCTCTTTCGTTACAAGCGTCGTTTCCTGATGACAACGATCGGCATTGCGGGTTGTACGGCTTTGTTGCTGGTGGGCTTTGGTCTCCATGATTCGATTTGGGATATTATTGACCGACAGTTTGGGCCTGTGGTGCACTATGACACGACAGTCGGTCTTAATGACAGCTCGACTACGGCCAACGTAGATGCAGTGGCAAACTACCTTACAAGCTCAACGGATGCGAGTCACCTAGTGCGTGCTCGCCAAGAAAACCTGCAGGCAAGTTCTGCTTTTTATGGAAACAAACACCTGCGCATGCAAGTCATAATTCCGCAGGATTCCAAGGGATTTGACGAAGCGATTAGCTTCCAAGAACGCTTGTCGGGGCGTCATCTAGACTTTAGCGATGATTCAGTTTTTGTTACCGAAAAAGCAGCGAGTTTGTTAGGCGTTTCGGTAGGAGATGAGATTGAGCTATACAAGCAGGACGCTATCGGTAGCGCAGTAGGCGAGCCTCAGCGTCTGCGTGTCACGGGTATTGCAGAAAACTACGTAGGTAATCTGGTATATGTGGGTCGTGCTAGATGGTCAAAAATTGGCAGCGCGCTGACAGATGGCAAGAATGCTGCCAATCCTGTCTTTTCTACGATTTTCTTTTCTCGTGGTGCTGCTACCAACAAAGAAAAACTTTCCGCTGGGCTGCATGATTTGACTGGCGTGTCGACCGTTGAATATGTGGACGAGACCATCAAGACTTATCGCTCGATGCTTTCGGTTGTTGATAAGGTTGTTGTCGTGCTGATTGTTTCAGCGGCGGCGCTGGCATTTATTGTGCTTTACAACCTGACCAACATTAATATTGAGGAGCGAAAACGCGAGATTGCTTCACTCAAGGTGTTAGGTTTTACTCGCCGCGAGGTCTATGCCTATATCTTCCGTGAGATTGGCATGCTTGCGATTATTGGTGATATTGCAGGCCTCATATTGGGTACCTTCCTTGAGCGATTTGTAGTAACTGCAGCCGAGGTTGACTATGTGATGTTTGGCCGTCTCATACATCTGACTAGCTACGGTTTTGCGTTTGGTCTGACACTGCTCTTTGCGGCTGCGGTTCTTGTGATGATGCGCCGTAAGCTGGATCGTGTGGATATGGTTGAAAGTCTCAAGAGCGTAGACTAAGCACGCATCAGCGCATGCCGTAGCGTACTAATTTTGCAGGGGGATTGCATGATTAAGCTCGTATTGACCGATATGGATGGCACCGTTGTGCCTTTTGGCAAGATGAGCGTTTCTGATCGCACGATTGCTGCAGCTCACAAGCTGCTTGATGCAGGCATTGCCTTTGGGCCTGCGACAGGACGCTTATCTTTTGATCTTGCCTCGTATTTTCGCAATGATGCCGATTGTTATCAGACGGGCGTCTTTGCCAATGGCAAGATGGCACGTTATCAGGGCGAGACAATCTATTCTCAGCCAATGGATCCCAATCTGATGAATCGTTTGATCGAAGCTCTGCGAGACGTAGATGATTGCTTTGGCTTTGTCTGTACCCCCGATGAGAGGGGAGGCAGTACGTTTTCTGCGGTGGGGACCTCTCGCGCAAAAATTTTGAGCATGGTAGATGACACTCTGGTACCTCCCGATATTGCAATCATTGATGAGCTTCCTGATCAACCCATTTATACGATGAGCCTTCTTTTTGGGGACTCATTAGGTAGCGTTGAGGAAGCAGTGCAAAAAATGCAAGATATTGTTCCTGAGTTTGACTACGTTTGTCCGTCCCCACATGTTTTGGATGTACTGCCTCGGGGACTTTCCAAGGCTGATGGAGCTGTAGCGTTGATTGACTATCTAGGGTTAAGCCTAGATGAGGTTGTCTTTTTTGGTGATGCAGACAATGACATCACAACGCTTGAGCGTCTAACGCAAACCTTTGTGGTGTCAAACTGCTCGGACGCTGCGCGCAAGTTGGGACGCTGGCATATTGGAGATGCGGCTGATGACGCCCCAGCCCAAATCATGGAAGAGATTGCTGCTAGTGGGGGTCAGCTTCCTGTTATTGCTCGCTAGGGATTGTTGTTTTTAGTGCGGCATCCACCTCATCAAGCAGCTCTAGTCCACGCTCTTCTAGCATGAGTGACCTTGCATGTGTAGCAAAACTTATAGGCCCATGTGCCGACACAAAGTGCATGGCCGTGGTATCGCATGCAAGGTGTGAGCAAAAGACAATCATCTCCTGACCGTCGCCAAAAGCTTTCTCAAGAAAAACGAGGGCACGATCCATACGAAGTGCCGTTTCGTTGCACTTATCTGCTGTTGTATGTACTGCTTTGTTAAAGCAGAATTTTGCGCTCTCAAAACAGCTTTGCTTATTGGCGCCTGCCATAGTCTTACGAGCAACTTGCTCGCGTAGCTGTTCTAGCAACTCAAGATGGTGTATGGAGACAAGTTGACGCTGGCCCTGCTTGCCTCGAGAGCGCCCGTCTTCGCAGCGGTGACGAAGCTTGCCCAGGATTTCGTCAAGCAGTGCGAGTGGACGAGCATCGGACGGTTCGTTGCAGCTGGTTTGCCAGCTTACAAAGTCATCGCGTACGGCATGGAGAGCAAGCTCGGTGGCATCTATTTCGTGTAGCTCTGTGATGATGGCTGCTAGTAGTAGATTGACCACAGCAACACGCTCGTCAAAGGCTGCATTATGCGCACGAGTGTAGATTTTTTCATCAAGATTGCCTGACAAAATATCAGCAACTTTGTAGTCATCCTCGTATTTGGCAAAAAGCTCAAAATAAAGATTGAAGTCTTCTGCCACCTCGCGATCTTGCAAGTACTGCGAGATGAGCTCACCGTCAACCTGTAGACCCTCGTGGGAATAAGCTTGCATCATGCGTGAGAGATCTTCCCAGCCGCGTGCAGTCACGATACGAGCATCGGTGCCCGAGGGACGTACGCGGTAGAAGTTGCCTGGCTTGCCCTCAAGGTAGCTTGTAATGGCTGGGTGAATACCATGGACACGGGCATAATCCAGCCAGACATCAAGGTCGGGTTCTACATCAATTTTTTTGAGACGGTCCATCATTGCGGGATCAAAGGGACGTGCAGCGCGATTGTATTCGGGTGGGTTGCCTGCGCATACAATGGCCCAACCGTCAGGCAAGCGATGTTGTCCAAAGGTTTTGTACTGCAAAAACTGCAGCATAGCAGGGGCTAAGGTTTCGCTTGCACAGTTAATCTCATCAAGGAAGAGAATGCCTTGGGACTCACCAGTGTCCTCAATTGCGTCGAAAACCGCTGCAATAATCTCACTCATCGTGTAGCGAGAAACACGAAACTCTTTGCCTCCAAAGTCAGAGCTTGCGATATAGGGAAGGCCAAGCGCACTCTGGCGTGTGTGGTGGGTGATGGAATAGCTTACAAAGTTGATATCCAGACGGTCTGCAATCTGCGCGACGATGGCGGTTTTGCCGATGCCTGGAGGACCCATCAGGATGATGGGGCGCTGCATCTGAGGCGGAATACGCCACATGCCATGCTCGTCTTGGCTGAGATAGGCACGTACTGCCCCTTCGATTTGCTTGCTTGCCTCGAGTATGTTCATCGCGTTCCTCCTTGAGCGGCATGTGAGACTTGCGTGTTTCTGTGCTTGCCATAGACAGATAAAGATTCGAATTCACCTGGATGGAGTACAAGTTGTTCTGCCCAAGCAGGGACAATTTCTGGTCGATGGTCTTCATCATAAAAGACAAATGCACATTTGAATGGCGGCGCTTGACGAGGATAAATGCCCCAGCCGTCAGTGAAATAAACCAAGCCTCGTAGGTTTGAAAACTCACCTTCCTGCCAAAGTTGTTGCACATAGCGGATGGCAGGACGAAAGTCGGTACCACCTAGTCCGCGCAGTTCTATATGATTGCGCCAACGCGCAAGGTCAGCTGCATTGTTGATGCGCACGTCAGATTGAACGCGGGTATCTGCCTGAATAATATGGATGCAAGCCTGCTTAAAAAAGCCGCCTTTGGTAGTGAGCACATCGTATGTGGCGTCAATGAAATCTTGCACGACTTTTTTGGTAACTGAACTGGAAGTGTCAATGACAATAGCAAAGTCACGAACACGATGTTCTTGACGATATTCCAGAGGCTCTATCAGAGGCATGTCGCCGTAGAGTTCAAGTCCATAGGTATAAAAAACGTAATCAAACTCATCTTCAGAGAGACGCAAATCTTCACTTTCAACGGCAAATTGACGTAGAAATTCACGGTAGTCGCGCTGTTTATGGTGAGAAACTTCAAGAGACCCAATGAGAGTTTGCAAAGAAATGCCTTGATTGCGGGAAAGCGTTTCGAGATCAACCCGCATCTGCTGGGCGATGTGTTCCCATGTTTTTTCAGCATCAGAGGGGATGTCGCTAAGCATCTCGCTTGATTGGAACTGGCTTGGGATATGCCCGTCGCCCGCGTCATGGGAGCTGCTATCAGGGGCGCTTGTATTTTGTTCGGTCTGTTGGGCAAGCTGTGACGATGCGCCAGTGTCTCCTGTGGACTTGCCGTTGCCCTGCTTACTGTCTTGAGACTGTGAAGAGGTTTTTTCTGACGAACGCCATGCTTGATGACTATCTACCAGGAAAAGTTGAGACCAACGTGCAATTTTTTCTTTGTGTTGTCCATGAGCAAGAAGATGATAGATTCGCTCTGTTGTGAGCGGACCGGTAAGCTCAGACGCTACAAGTCGGAGGATTTCAAGGCGTTCGCTTTCAGATGGGTCGCGCTCAATTTGACTATAACTGGTGGCAAGTCCAGTGGTTGTTTTGGGCGTGATGTGCATCTTGTTAAAAATTTCTTCGCAAAGTGCCCAACAGACCATATCTGCAGCTAAATCCCAGAGCGTGTGCTCGATTTCGCCCACAAAAGGATGGAGCAAAATGCAATGCAGCAAGCTGTGTGCATATTCGTGTGTGGGCAGCTTGCGTGTTCGAGCAAAATTGCTCAACAGAATTTCAGGGTTTGCCCATAGCGTAGTGCCGTCAGTTGCTATCGCGCAGGGAAGTTGCTGTATCTGTGGTCGCAATATCCCTGTTGTCGAAGCCAAAAAAGGGGCTGTGGCGATGATTTGACTACGGGTAAGTTCTAGTACTTTGTGTGCAAGGGCTCTATGCTCTGCATTTTGTTTGTCATCTATAGCTTGAGGTATCAAGATGCTACTCATCGCTCACCTCCGGTAAGTACATAGAATTTTTTATGTGCCCATCGTCTCATAGTGAGCAGCAGAATCAATAGTCTTTCACGCTTAAATCGACTACAGGAGAAGGTCGGTAAGAGAGGAGCTCGGAGCAGCTGTAGTATCCGCTAAGGCAATGGTGCCCAGCAGCCAGGCAACAAGTTCTGTTTTGCCAGCTTGTGAGGCTGCATCGAGCGCACGACGGAGTTCTTCTATGCCGACTTGAGTTAAAGCAGACCAGCGTTTGACCTGATCAACATCGCCTGCTGATGCGAGCACTTCAAGCAAACAGGCAATTTGCTTTTTGCTCACATCTTTTGCAGCAGAAAGATTGATTGTTTGAGCCAGCTGCTGTACAAGCTCAAAATCTTTGCGTAGCCAACTGAGCTCCTCGAGTGCAGCAAAAAACGCAGCAGGTTCTTCTACACAGATAAATTTCATTACACGTATGCTGCCGCGGGGGACAAACATCTTGCGCATCAGCTCAAGGAGACGTTCATCTCCAAAATGTGGGTCATTGGGATGTATGCGATGCAACTCAAGTAGTTGATGGCAGAGCTCCAAACACTCCTGTGCAATCTCTTCATCTTGTTTGTCATGACGCAGCGCCTGCCAAGCGCGAACCAATGACGCACGGAACAAATCGCAAAATACCGTTGTCGAAAACCTCGCTTCTTGGGCAAGTGTAAGTACGGTTGCGCAGCAACGCGCAATATCAAAATTTGTTTCGTAGGGAGCGCCGCACAGTTGTTCATGGTCATGTGAGGGACGAAAAACTTCGGTAGCAACAGTAGGATCCATAGGATTAAGCAAAAAAGTGACACTACGCCGTGTGAGAGCAAAACGCGTCAGTACCTCATCGGAGTGCAACAAAACCCCGGCCCAGCGGGGATGGCGGGGAGAGGCAAGCAAATCTACTTCACGTGTAAGTAACTCACGTGCCGCTCCGATTTGCGCATAGCGCAGTGCCAATACAAGTGCCCAACTCTCATAAATAAAGGGATGTGTATCAGCTGTAATTTTGCCTAACGCGCTATATAGATTTGAAATGCGTGCAACATCGCCTGCCGCAGCCGCACGTTCTAACAGATCAACACATGCGATGGGTGAAAGCTTGCGCAGCTCTTCTAAGTCGATGTTTGAAGCATCTTCTATAGCTGGCTTCTTTATAGCTGACTGTTGATTTTGCTGAAACTGAGTGTTGCTCACATGCCACCCCTCTTATGGTTGTTCGCTGAATTGAGATTAGGCGTTTCTCCTACTTTTGTGCAAGAGTCCAGCTTGAGACGTCGGTCAAGCGCGCGTCTACCGTGTGCATCGCCCGTCTGGCATCCTTTTGATTGTGCGCTTGGTATAAATTGCGCTAACCTCACACTGATGGAGGGAGAATATCCATGCCTGCTATTCTTACGCATGATTTTTTTGGACAAGATTCGCTTGGAGCAGTTTCATCGGTTCTCGGCTTTGAAAGCTTCGATGAGCACGATGCTTTTTTGCTGGGTAATCAAGGCCCAGATCCTTTGTTTTATCTGCTTGCTGATCCGCTTATTGACGCAAGTACGCATGATGTAGGTGAGCTCATGCATCATTTACGCCCAGCGCGTCTTCTTTTAGCATTGCACGATTCACTCACTACTTTGCCTTTTGCCGAGCGTCATGTCGGAGAGGCCTATGCAGCTGGCTTTTTGTGCCATTACCTGCTAGATTCCACAGTTCATCCGTTGGTATTTGCCGAGCAGTACAGTATCTGTGATGCAGGTATTCCAGAACTCGATCGCAGTGACGGTGGTCGTGTCCATGCTGAGATTGAGCGTGACCTTGATGAAGCAGTGCTTTTCTCACACAAGGGCGTCACCGTTAAGGACCATATTCCTTGGAAGGAATGCCTGCGTGCAAGTGACGCTACGCTCGCTACAATCGACAAGATGTATTCCTACGCTATTCGCTGGACGTATGGACGTAGCTTGCCAAGTAATACTTTTACGCATGCGGTAAAGTCTTTCCGTTTGGTGCAGCATCTCTTTTGGGCACCATGTGTCTGTAAGCGTGAGTTACTTGGCAAACTAGAGCAGAAGTTTTCGCATCAGCGCTATTCGCTCTATCGTGCGATGGCGCATCGTCTGCGTGCTGAGGCTACATCGGATTTTGACAATCGTGAGCGCTCGACGTGGACCGACCCCTTTACGGGGAAATTACGTTGTGAGGGTTTTTGGGATTTGTATCGAGCGGCGCAGGAGCGCGTTCAGAGTGCAACGCAGGTCTTTTTTGCAGCTGATTTTGATGAGAGGGCGGCCAATATCTTGACTGGTGGTCTTAATTTCAGCGGTGAGGTAGTCGCAGACGATTTGCCTGAAACGCACACGCAGGCTCAGACTGCAGCAACGTTTATTGACGATGGAGGGGAGAGCTGAGGAATGCCATCCTTGCTCGAGGGGATCGAAGGGCCGGAGGACTTTAAATCCTTTACGGTTGACGAACTCCGGAGCCTGGCAGCAGAGATTCGTGAGACCCTAATCTCGGCCGTAACCGAGACAGGTGGTCATATGGGTTCGAATCTGGCTGTTGTCGAGGCAACGGTGGCCCTACATTATGTGTTTGATTCGCCACGTGACAAAATCGTGTTTGATACGTCTCATCAAAGCTATACGCACAAGATGTTGACGGGTCGTGCATATGCCTATACCGATCCTGCGCGCTATGGTTCGGTCTCTGGTTTTACCAATCCTGCCGAAAGCGAGCATGATCTTTTCCGCTGTGGTCACACTTCAACGTCAATCAGTCTTGCTTGTGGTTTGGCAAAAGCTCGTGATCTTATAGGTGGTCACAATCGCGTGGTGGCCCTTATTGGTGATGGCGCCTTGTCGGGTGGCGAGGCTTTTGAGGGTTTAGATAATGCCGCGGAGTTGGACAGCGGCCTTATCATTATTTTTAACGATAATGAGATGTCTATCAAGGAAGACACGGGCGGTATGTATGCGGGACTTGCTGAGCTCCGTACAAGCAATGGTACCTCTACGCGCAATATCTTCCGCGACTTTGGTCTGGACTATCGTTATGTTGAGCAGGGCAATGATGTAGCTGAGCTTGTGCGCGTCTTTAATGAAGTCAAAGATATCGATCATCCCATCGTAGTTCACATCCATACAACCAAGTCTAAAGGCTGGACTTGGGGTGAGAAGCACCGCGAGGCTTCGCATTCGGTACCTGCAGCAGGCGCACATCCTCTGCCTCCCGAGCGTGATTACCGTGCAATTACCCGTGCTTATATGGCACATAAGCTCAAAAGCGATCCGTCAGTTGTTATCGTTAATGCGGCAGCACCTGGTGGCTGTGGCTTACCTGTGGAATTTCGCGAGGCGGCGGGCAAGCAGTACGTAGATGTGGGCATCTGTGAGCAACATGCTGTGAGTTTTTGTGCAGGCATTGCCCGCGGCGGAGCAAAACCAGTCTTTTTTGTACATTCGACCTTCTTGCAGAGGGCCTATGACCAGCTGATTTCTGATCTGGCACTCAACGATACGCCAGTGGTTATCCTAGTTTTTGAAGGCGGCTTCTCATCGCTGGATTCCACACATATTGGTGTTTTTGATATTGGTTTTGCGGGCAATATTCCAGGGTTGACTTGTTTGTCTCCAGCAAGTCGCGAGCAATACGTGGCAATGCTGGACTGGGCAATTGATCAAAATGATCGACCTGTGGTTATTCGTGTGCCCGATCATGTACTTACTGATGCCGACATGGGTATCGAAACCCCAAAGGCATTTACCACGGCTGATGTGGCTCGTTATGATGTGCTCAAACGCGGTAGCAAAGTAGCGCTTTTGGGTCTTGGACCTGCGGTTGATTTGCTTGGCGAAGTGGCACACGAACTGCAGTATGCCAGCAATATAGATCCCACGATTATTTCGGCCACGGCCTATTCAGCATTGGATTGGCGTTTACTAGATGATATTTCTCGCGATCACGATCTGGTTGTAACCTTTGAAAATGGCGTCCTTTTTGGTGGTTTTGGCGAAAAAGTGGCACGATATCTAGGCCACACTAAGGTACGAACTATCTGCTTTGGTGGCACCAAAGAATTCATTGATCGTATGCCTGCGGCAGTTATGCGTCAGCGTTATCATTTGGAGCCAGCAGCAGTGGCTGCAGATATTGTCTCTCAATTGGAGAAGATGCAAAGCGAGTAGGGGAGGTAGCGATGGCGACCTATGTTTTTTCGGACGTGCATGGTCATGCAAGGACGCTTGAGCGCCTACTTGATCGTATCTCGCCTGCTACCGAAGATCGTATCTTTATGTTGGGTGACATGATTGACAGAGGACCTGATCCCCTGGCTGTCCTGCGTATTTGTCGTGAGCTTGCCGATGGGGGAGCCACCGTGCTGATGGGCAATCACGAAGATTTAATGCTTGCTTATTACGATGACCCTGGCGATCCGGCGAACTTTGCCAATTGGGCAATAAATGGCGGCGGTACCACCAAAGAGCAACTCGAGACTCTACCCAAAGAAGAGTTCCTTGACATGCTTGATTGGGTGCGCGCCTTGCCGCTTTCTGCTTATACACGTGTCTCGGGACAGCTCTATCTCTTTGCTCATGCGGGCATTCAGCCAATAACGCCTGTGCCTGCAACGGCGATTGATGCGACCGCTAGTGATGAAGACCGTATTCATGCCATTGTGGACAAGCAGAACCCCGAAGAATTGATGTGGGTGCGTCAGGAGTTTTGGGGACGCCCTACTGGCCTTGTGGATAAAGAAGGCAAAGGCATCATTGTTGTTGCAGGTCATACGCCTACTCCCTATTTAGACAGTATGGCTGACCGTCCTGATCGTAGCGGCGCTGATGAGGATGGTTTGGGTCGCATGGTCCGTGTGGGTGCCTGTGCAGAGACGGGTCATGTGGCCGATCGTTGGGATATCGACTCGGGCTGTGCAGGTGGCTATGGCTTTGGCAAACTGCTTTTCCTGCGTCTTGATGATGGGTCGGAATTTTACGAGCCAGTAGGCAAGGACGAATAAATGCAAGTCTCCCAGTTGGTGACTCATCCGTTGTCACCAATTTTTGATAAGCAAAGCCGTGTGCTCTTGCTAGGTACGATGCCCAGTCCGCTATCGCGTGAGCTGGGGTTTCACTATGCCAATCCACGTAATCGCTTTTGGCCGGTCATCTCAGCTCTTTGGCAGGAAGAAAAACCCACAACTAATGCTGAGCGCCACGATTTTTGCCATAGGCATCGTCTTGCTATTGATGATGTGCTGGCAAGTTGTCATATCTCGGGTGCCGCAGACTCAACCATCACAGATGCAGTGCCTAATGATTTGCATCGCATTTGTGACTATGCATCCATTCAGAAGGTATTTTGCACGGGGTCTACAGCAACGCGCTTTTACCGCAAGCTGATTGAACCAAACTTAGGTCTACCCTGTATCCAGTTGCCATCGACAAGTCCTGCTAATGCGCGTATGCGTCTTGCGGATTTAGTCGTGGCATGGGAACCAGTGCGCATTGCCGCCGATGAGGCGGGTGAGTTGTAGTGAGTCTGATACAAATGATTGAGGATGCAGAATATCACTCGCTGCTAATTGAAGCGTCAGCCGCAGACTTTTTGCATGGCGCACTCGAGCTGTCTGAAGGCGATTTTGGCTGGAAACAGCCCATGCGTTTCTTGTCTGTACAGCAACGTGCTCTAGGTAGTTGTCAAGCATGGCATCCAGGGCTTTATCGTCACATGGGGCGTACGAGTGCAGGAATTTGTCTTGAGTTTGAGACGGATTCTACTGAAGTTGCTCTTGAGCTGCGTGCCCAGCCACTTTGGGGCGGAATAAAGACACTGGTGGCATCTGCTGTTATGGGCAATGAAAACTATGACGGTGTTTCTTGTGAGGTTGACGGCAGATGGCTTGCGCCCTCATGGGGCCAACCGCGTATGCCAACTGCCGAGGATGTAGCCCCCATAGAAGATTTTGCTGACGAGAAACCGAAAGAAAGACAGCTCCGCCGTGATCCTGGTCGTCTGGTGAGTTTTGTGCTCAGTGATTCTGCGACAGCTGCATCAGCTGGTTTAATGGCACTTCCCGGGTTAGGGAAAACACATCATGTACGTTTGTGGTTACCCTGCCTCTATGCAGTAGAAATTCGCCGACTTTTTGGTGATGGTACCTTTCTAAAAGCCGTAGACATGCGCCCAGTTTTGCTGGTTATGGGTGATGCGGCTACTCAAGGACTTGCAGCGGGAGATCCCGCACGCACTTGGGCAGCGCGACTTGCGCGTATAAATGATTGGGATTTGCTTAATCAAGGTATCGTGGGCCAGGTATTCCAGCCTGGTATGGCAGCAAGTCTTTATGAAGCAAAACTTTCACTTGCAGGCATTGTGGTGTCTTTTGGCGAGAGTTTGCGTCATGAGCAGTGTCAAGAGCGAGAAGTTGCCCGCAACGTCAGAGCTTTTCTAGCTGAAATTGCTCGCATGTGGCCGCACACTCCTTGTTGGGTATTGACACCGTTTTGGCATGATGAGGAAAATTCGCCAACTCACACTCACAGTTGCTTTGAGAGTTTGCTGCCTATGCTTGAAGCCAATGTTGCTGCTCATGATGAGATGCGTCTTGTAGATGGATGTGAGCTTATGGAATGTCGCTCACGTGCTCTTGGGGGTAACAGCGGTTTGCCAGGGGATGCAGCGCACAAGTCCATTGCCCACCGTTTGGAAGCTATATTCCAAGAGTATTGATTCTGCTGTCCGGGTGAGCGTCTATACTTTTCCTCAGACAAACAATGATGCCCCTGAGGAGGAGCTGTGGATATCGAAAAAGAAGCTCGGGTCAATCGTCTTGCACCCGATTTGCCCATCAAAATCTCTGCTGAAACTATGGCCCGTGTTGCTGATTTGCGCGCGTCAGGTCAGATGTCGCCTTTTGCGTGCAAAAATACTTCAGCAATTCGTCGTGACCTTTCTGATCGTGATCGCGACACGGCTCTGCGTCCTGCTTTTTTGCGTGATATCGAAAAAATTATGCACATGGGCGCTTACAATCGTCTTGCAGGCAAGACGCAGGTCTTTTCTTTTCGCGCAGATGACGATTTGGCTCGCCGTGGTCTGCATGTGCAGCTAGTAGGTCGTGTTGCTCGTGATATTGGCCGAGGCTTAGGCCTTAATGAAGACCTCATTGAGGCTATTGCATTGGGTCACGATATTGGACATACCCCTTTTGGGCATGTCGGGGAACGCTACCTTGATACGATTTTCCATGAGCGTACGGGTCGCTATTTTCGCCATAACGTACAGAGTGTGCGGGTGCTTGATGTACTGGGTGGGCGCAATCTTACCTTGCAGACTCTTGATGGCGTGATTTGTCACAATGGCGAGTTTGAACAGCAAGTTTTTGAGACGAGTGGTCTTACTAGCTTTGACACCTTTGATCGTGTTGTAGATTCTTGTTGGGAGCGCGGTGATGAAGTTATCTCTCATATGCGTCCGATGACGCTTGAGGGTTGTGTTGTGCGCGTGTCCGATATGATTGCTTATGTAGGCAAAGATCGCCAAGACGCTATCCGTGCAGGTCTTGCAAGTGAAGAAACCTTTGATGATGGCTTGGGAGGCGCTTACAATTCTTGGGCGCTTTCTGCCTTTATTGCTGATGTTGTTGAGAATAGTTTTGGCAAGGATCGCATTGAGATGAGTGAGCAGGGCTTTGCTGAACTGCGTCGGGCTAAGCGTGAAAATGCGACAAAGATTTATACCTCCAGTGAGGTCAATGGTGATTTTGCAGGACCGATTGAGGATTTCTTCTCACGTCTGTATATGCACGAGCTGGAGGCGCTCAAATCGGGCGATACCAGTTCTGCCATTTTTGTTCAGCATATCGAGCCTATACGTCGTCATTTGGCACCCTATGGCAATACTTATCGTTGGAAAGATGATCTCGATCTAACGGTGATGGATTTTATATCTTCAATGACAGATGAGTATTTTATGGCCAGCTGTGAGGCGCTTTTTCCAGAAGCCGCTGAAATCTTCCCACGTCGTACTTATTTTGAGGGCATCTTGCCCTAGGCATAGTGCGCTACTATCAAGGATATGGATACACTTTTTTCTGACATAGAACGTTACAAGCGCAATCTCAATGCACCGCTTGCTGTTCGTATGCGTCCACAAACTCTTGCTGAGTATGTGGGACAAACAGAAGCGGTAGGCGAGGGGAGTTGGCTACGCCGTGCCATTGAGCGCGATGCTCTATCTTCGGTGCTTTTTTATGGTCCTGCAGGTACTGGCAAAACGACCTTGGCACACATCATTGCTAATACCACTCATGCTGAATTTGTTGAGGTCTCAGCTATCACGGGTACTGTCAAGGATCTACGCCGCGAGATTGAGCTTGCAAGTAGTCGCCTGTTAAGTTCTGGGTGCCGCACGATTTTGTTTGTTGATGAGATCCATCGCTTTAATCGTTCACAGCAAGATGCCCTGCTTCACGCCGTGGAAGACAGGACGGTAGTGCTCATTGGTGCTACTACCGAAAATCCTTTCTTTGAAGTAAATTCTGCTTTGATTAGTCGTTCAAGGGTTATTGAGTTGCATCCTTTGAGTGACGAAGATATTCGTGAGCTTGTAACTCGTGCACTAACGAGCCAAAACGGTCTCGCGGGAATGTATGCTCTGGCGCCTGAGGCGCTCACGGAGATTGTTACTCTTGCGGGTGGTGATGCCCGTGCTGCGCTGACAAGCCTGGAGCTTGCAAGTCAGATGAGCGATCCGGGTACTCCTGAAGCGCCCTCAACTATTACCCTTGAGCATGTGCGTGATGCCAATCCTCGCCGAGGTTTGACCTATGACAAATCTGGCGACATGCACTATGACATTATTTCGGCTTTTATCAAGTCGATGCGTGGGTCGGATCCTGATGCCGCACTTTACTGGTTGGCTCGGATGATTGATGGGGGAGAAGATCCCAAATTTATTGCCCGTCGCATCATGATTGCTGCATCCGAAGATATCGGCAATGCTGATCCGCAAGCTCTGCTTGTGGCAGAAGCTGCATTTAAGGCAGCAGAAGTGATTGGCTATCCTGAATGTCGTATTAATCTTGCACAAGCAGCCATCTATAACGCTTTGGCTCCCAAATCCAATGCTGCCGAAGCGGGTATTGATGCAGCTTTAGCCGAAGTACGGCAGGGTCCTCGCCGCGAAGTGCCCAGCCATTTGCGTGACCGTCATCGCCCTGGCTCCGATGAATATGGTAGCTATCTCTATCCACATGACTACCCTGCGGGTTGGGTCGAACAGCAATATCTGCCTGACGGTTTGAAAAAAGGTGATTTCTATACTCCGAGCGCGTGCGGTTGGGAGGCATGGCGTATAGAGGCGACAGGACGTGACCGTATAGAACAGTCAGGCAAGTAGTGCTGTCAAGTTGGGTAGAATGTGCTCAACATTGCAGTTAATGTATCTGGAGGCTTGAATGGAACCGCTACAGATTGCGCTCATCGTCTTGGTTGTCGCAGGCATTTGGGCCATTGTTGAACTTGCTCTTACGCTGCGCAAGACTCGCAGCGCTGTTGAGGAAGTTACGCACTCCGCACATGAGGCTATCGAGCAAGTCCAGCCTATTATCGCTAAGGCCGATGGTATGGTTGATGATTTACAGCCTTCCATGAAGCGCGTCGATCCTATGTTGCTCAAGGCAATTACATCGGTAGATTTACTTAATGCCAATTTGGCAGAGCTTGATGGTATCTTGAGTGATGTGTCCAATGTCTCGGGTGCTGCTTCTAATGCAACAGTTGCTGCTGGTGAGGTTGTTGATCATGCTGCTTCTGCTGCTGCAGGATTAGTCAACAAGATTACTGGCAAAAAGAACAAGATTGCTCCAGATGCTCTGCATGCTGCCCACGAACCCGCACGCTTGACTGATGCCAGTGAATCTGAACCATCTGCTGCTGATTCAAACGAGACTGCTCCTGAGTCTGCGCCAACACAGGCGGCTAGTGGGTATGTGACCTATGACACAGCAGCTGAATCTAACACAGCAGCTGAATCTACTACTGAGGAGCAGGAATAATGCAGGATCTAGTAAGTTTGAATGTCCCCGCAGAGCCTAACTATGCGCGTTCTGTTCGTATGTTGGCGGCCACTCTGGCAGTTTCTTGCGGCATGTCGGTAGACGATGTCGAAGATGTGCGTATGGCTGCCGAGGAAGGTTTTGTGTATGCTTGCTCGACTGCGCCCAAGAGTTGTGGCATTAGTTTTGAGCTGGCACCCAATGAGGTCACCATCGACTTTAGCCTTGGTCTTAATGAAGCGGATCCTGACCAAGACAACGAGGCTGAACTCGCGGGCGACCTTGATTTGGTAGCTCTTCTTCTTGAGGCGGTGTGCGATGAGTTTTCGCTGATGGACAGCGATGAAGGCTCATATCTACACCTCGTGAAGAGGACGGCACATGTCGAGTAACGAAACTTTTCCCACTACTAGTAGCGAGCCAAAATTGGCTTTGGGCGCTGTTGCAGATAAGCCTAACAGTTCTAATTTGCCCTTGTCGGAGCTTAGCCAGACAGATGAGGCACGCTCTGCTCGTCGTCGTGCTCGCGCCCGTGCTCGTGTGAGTGGACGTCCCGTTTGGGATCGCGACCGTACAAGTGAGCTTTTTGCTCAGTATCGTGCAGGTGATGAAGACGCTCGTCAGCAGCTTATCGTCAATCACCTCAACTTGGTGCGTTTTTTGGCTTCCAAATTTAAGAACCGCGGAGAACCGCTGGAAGACCTCATTCAGGTGGGCACTATCGGTCTTATCAAGGCGATTGACCGTTTTGAGCCCGATCGTGGTCTTGAGTTTACTACCTATGCCACACCTACCATCATGGGCGAGATTAAGCGTCACTTCCGTGATAAGGGTTGGTCGGTGAGGGTGCCTCGCCGTCTACAAGAGCTCTCCCAAAAGGTTTCTGTAGCTACCGAGATCCTAACTCGCGAACTACAGCATTCACCTTCGGTGGAAGAACTTGCCGAGCACGTGGGTGCTACGGTGGATGAAGTGCTGGAAGCTATGGAGTCTTCGAGTGCCTATAGCTCAGTGTCGCTGGAGTCGGGTAAGAGCGAAGATGATGAGTCGGCAGCTGTTATTGATCGCTATGTCACGATTGACCAAGACCTTGAGGGTTCCGATGACCGTATGTTGCTTGAGCAAGCGATGACGGACTTCTCACCTCGCGAGCGTGATATTGTGCGCATGCGTTTTGTTGAAGGCCTCACACAAGTAGAGATTGCCGAAAAGCTAGGCATCTCTCAGGTGCAGGTTTCTCGTTTGCTGCGCCGTACTTTGAGCAAAATGCAAGAGCGCATTGAAGCCAAGCCCAAGGACAAGTCAGAGGATAAGACCAAAAAATAGCAAATTGCGGGCTTTTGTGACCCTTGTAGGTTTAGCACTCTTCTTTGCGGAAGCGCTGATACAGCATATACTGTGAGGGTTGCACAGGCATCCGATTGATGAATGGAAGACAATCCATGAGCACGTCTGATCGAAAGTACATGACCACTGCAGAAATCCGAGAGGACTTCTTGCGCTTTTTTGAAGGCAAGGGCTGCAAACTTTATCCCTCGTCTTCCCTTGTTCCCGAGGATCCTTCGTTGCTTCTTGCCAATGCGGGCATGAATCAGTTCAAGGAGTACTACCAAGGCATAAAGACTATGCATGAGATTGGTGCGACATCTTGCCAAAAGTGTCTGCGTACCAATGATATCGATAATATCGGCGACTCTCGCCACTTGTCCTTCTTTGAAATGTTGGGCAATTTTTCTTTTGGTGGCTATTCCAAGGCAGATGCTATTGCTTGGGCTTGGGAGTTTATTACCTCGCCTGAACATCTGGGTCTTCCCGCCGATCGTCTCTATATGACAGTTTTTGAGAACGATGATGAGGCTATCGAGCTGTGGCACAAACAGGGTGTGGCATATGACCATATCTCGCGCTTGAGTGAGGAAGACAATTTCTGGGCAGCGGGTCCTACGGGTCCCTGTGGTCCTTGTTCTGAGATTTATTTTGACCAAGGTTCTGAATTTGAGGGTGAGGCGCCTGGGGACGATGGAGACCGTTTCCTTGAGTTTTGGAATCTTGTGTTTACCCAATACGACCGTCAAGAGGACGGTTCGATGCCCGACCTACCTCACCGCAATATCGATACAGGTATGGGTCTAGAGCGTATTGCTGCCATCATGCAGCATCAACACACCAACTATGAAGGTGATGTTTTGCGCACGCTCATTGGCGTAGGCGAGCAGCTTTCGAGTAAGAGTTACGGCGAGGATGAGTCGGTTGATCGCAGTCTGCGCATTGTGGCTGACCATAGTCGTGCGGTGACTTTTATGATTGGTGACGGTATCCTGCCGGGCAACGATGGCCGTGGTTATGTTCTGCGTCGCTTGCTGCGTCGTGCTGTCTACCATGGTCGCCTGTTGGGTATCAACGGCTCCTTTTTGACTTCCTATACCCACGAGGTGGCTCGTCTTTTGGGTGATGTGTATACCTCATTGACCGAGCAGCAAGCACTTATTGATGGCATTGTTGGTGCCGAAGAAGAGCATTTCTCGGCTACGTTGGATGCTGGTGAAGCAATTCTTGCAGCTGAGCTTGACAAGCTTGCTGCTGACGAGGTTTTACCTGGCTCTGTAGCTTTCCGTCTGCATGATACCTACGGTTTCCCCATTGATTTAACACGTGAGATTTGCGAGTCTCAGGGCCGCAGCATCGATATGGATGGTTTTGATGCGTGTATGGCCAATCAGCGTGAACGCGCACGTGCTGCAGCCAATCGCGATGCTTGGTCTACCGCTGGTAGTATCTGGGTAAGTCTTTCGGATCGTTTGCCCGAAACTGAGTTTGTGGGGTATGACCACGAATATCTTGAGGGTGCCAAGGTGATTGCTCTGATTGCTGAGAACGCTGAGATTGAGCAAGCTGTTGCTGGTAGTGAAGTTGAGGTTGTACTTGACTCTACGCCTTTCTACGGTGAGATGGGTGGCGAAGTCGGGGATACTGGCTATCTTGAGACCGCTGATGGGGCTGTTTTGCGTGTCAATGACACCAAGCATCATGAGGGCGGCATTGTTGCTCATGTCTGCACGGTTGAGGAAGGCACGCTCACTTTAGGCTCTGCCGTAACTGCCACTGTTGATCACGGTCGTCGTGAGCTTATTCGTCGCAACCATACCGCAACTCACCTATTGGATTCTGCTTTGCGTGAGGTATTGGGCGAGCATGTGAGCCAAGCTGGTTCGCTGGTAGCTCCCGATAAATTGCGCTTTGACTTTACTCACTTTGAGGCTTTGACTGCAGACCAGCTTGCCCGCGTTGAAGGCATTATCAATGCCGAGATTTTTGCGGCAAAGCCTGTTGTTACGCAGCTTATGAACATTACTGAGGCAAAGGCAGCAGGTGCTATCGCATTGTTTGGTGAGAAGTACGCCGATGTTGTCCGTGTGGTATCTGTCGGAGAAGAAGATCACCCCTTCAGCCGTGAACTTTGCGGTGGTATTCATGCTCATAACTCTGCCGATCTAGGCTTCTTCAAAATTATTTCTGAGAGTTCTTCGGGTGCAAATATCCGCCGTATCGAAGCTGTGACCTCTGCTGGTGCAATTTCTTATGTTGATGAGCGCTTGCAAGTACTTGATGAGGTAGCTGCGGCGCTGAAGTGCAAGGCGAGTGATGTTCCTGCTCGAATTGCAGCACTTACCGCCGAGCTGGCTGATACTCGCAAGAAGGCACGTGAGGCAAAGGCTACCGTATCTGCTGCTGATCGTACAACAGTTGAATTTGAGGGTTATAGTTGCGTTTTTGCCAAGCTTAATGGTATGGGTGGTCGTGATTTGAGGTCCGTTTGGGATAACATTCGTGACAGCGCTCACAAGCCCGAAATTGCCTGTGTGCTTGTCTCGGCTACTCCTGATGGCAAAGTTGCGCTTCTTGCTGCGGCAAGTGATTCTGCTGTGGATGCTGGTTTTGATTCTGGCAAGCTTATCTGTGAGATTGCAGGTCTTGTTGGCGGTCGTGGCGGTGGCAAAGCTGGCATGGCTCAAGCTGGTGGTGCAGATGTTGCTGGTATTGATGCAGCACTTGCTAAGGCCCAGCAGTTACTGAGGTCATAAATGCACTTGATTACAAGCTTGGCAGCATCGTGCTGTTAGGCTTGCCTGAAAGGTCGACGGAATGAGAGCTTTGGCACTGGATATCGGAGAGGTGCGTGTAGGTATTGCAGCAAGCGATGCGAGCGGTACACTCGCCTTTCCTGTCAAAGTTCTGCCAGCGCAAGAAGTGCTGGGTCATGCAAAGACGTTTCGTTGCGTGTTGGAAGATTATGAGCCCGAGGTGTTGGTCTGTGGTAGACCTCTTACCTTGGCAGGTGAGGATGGTGCGCAAGCTGCTCGTCTGACTGCTCAAGCAGAGCGTATTGCTAAAAGCTGCGGTCTTCCCCTGGAATTTGCTGATGAAAGGCTCTCCTCTAAGGAAGCAAAGCGTATCCTCCGTGAGGAGGGGAGAAGTGAGAAAGAGATGCGTGGAATGGTTGATATGGTTGCCGCATCGGTATTTCTCCAAACCTGGCTTGATGCCAGGAAGGACTGAAAGGGCGAGTCGATGGCAGATCGTAGCTCCGAGGCCCGGCACAGGGGCTCTCATTTCGCAACAAAGCAAAACCCCAAGGTGTCGTCAAAACTTCCTACCCTAGATGATTCTGACGCCAAGATAATGGGTACAGGTACCATTTCGTCGCGTAGTGTCGCAGCTACACGTCATGTTGCAAAAGGTAGCAAGCGTAGGCATCATGGGACGCGTACACGTGCTGCTCAGGCGCAACTGGGCAATGGTACTCATGGCAGACAGCAGCCAAACAAAGCTCATTGGCCGCGCGTACTTATTAGTCTTGTGTTGGTTGCGCTTATTCTTGGTGCTGCTTATATCTTTGTGTTGCCCATGGTAAAAAACCTAACTGAACCCGAGACTCCCAAGGTTGAGGCGGGCAAACAGGTCACCATTACCATTCCAGAAGGTTCTGGTGCTGCTTCGATTATTCAGCAACTCCTTGATGCAGGTGTTATCAGCGATCAGGCGAGTTTTGCCAATGCTCTAAAGCAACAGGGTGCTGATTCCAAGCTCAAGCCTGGCACTTATAACTTCATTACAGGCAGCAAAGACCAAAATGTCATTGATCTGTTGATTGCGGGGCCTAATGCTTCTGCTAATACCGTGACCATTCCAGAAGGCTCGACTGTGGCTCAGACTGCCGCCTATGTTGAAGCCGCGCTTAAGATTCCTGCAAAGGATTTTATGGCTCAGGCAAAAGCTTCCAAATATGTAGCTGATTATGCCTTCCTTAAGGAGGCTGCTACAACTGAGCAGGACTCGCTTGAAGGCTATCTCTATCCCAAGACTTATAACTTTGATGGCAAGGATGCATCTGCAGATACTGTTATCCGCACTATGCTCGACCAATATGTAACCGAATTTTCCAAGCAGGACTTTGGTGCTGCCGAAAAGAAACTTAAGAGCAGCTACAACGTCGAATTATCTGATTATCAGATTTTGAAACTTGCTTCCATTATTGAGAAGGAAGCCATTAAGGACGACCAACGCGCCAATATTTCTTCGGTTTTTTATAATCGTCTAAAGGCTGGTATGGCGCTGCAAAGCGATACAACGATGGCGTATGCGTTGGGTCATGAGATAAAGCTGCCCGAGGAAAACCACCAAGATAGTCCCTACAACTCCTATGATCACCAAGGGGTTTCTATTGCGACACCTATCTGCTCACCTTCACTTGCTTCGATTCAAGCAGCATTAGAACCTGCGTCAACGGATTATCTGTACTTCTGGATTACTCAGAAGGGCGAGCACTTCTCCAAGACCGAGTCTGAACATACCAAAACCTACAACGAGCATCTGAGCTCCTAGGACGGGAACTAAGATGGCAGTAATTCATCCGTATCGTTATGTTGCGCGCATAGAGTACATTGACCTTGATGAACTCTATAGCCAAGGTATTCGTTGCATTTTGTTTGATCGAGATAATACCGTGGTGCCGCGCGATTCCAAGGTGGCGCCTCCCGAAGTCATGGCGTGGTTTGACCGCGCGCGTGACCTTGGTATGCGTGTCTGCATGGTGTCAAACAACATTCACAGTGCCGCTGTTGAAGCTTCTGCAGCAAGGCTCAAAAGCGATGTCATTCATCATGCTATGAAGCCTGCGCCCTTCTCTATTAAGGCGGCCCTTCGTAAGGAGGGCGTGGAGGCGCAGCAAGCGGTAATGATTGGTGACCAAGTAATGACCGATGTGATTGCAGGCAATCTTGCGGGCGTGCGTACCATTCTTGTGCGCCCTCAGTGCCGTACCGACCTTTGGTACACTCACATTCTTCGTCTCATTGAGGCGCCGATTTTGTGCGGTAAAGACTTTGAGGGTGAGGCCGAGGAGCTGTGAGTTGCTCACCGCAAGCCGCAGGCTATATTGTCCATGAGGGCTGTGATCATATCTTTTTTATCGGTTTTCTCGGCGCGGGAAAGTCGACCATTGCTCGCAATCTAGGGCATATGTTTCACCGTCCCTATGTTGATACCGACCGTTTGGTTGAGCGAAAACTCTGCAAATCGGTTTGCGAAATCTTTGAACAAGATGGTGAAGCAAGCTTTCGCCGTGCTGAGGAAGCTGTGCTAAAAAATCTAAAGCAAAGAAAGTCTTTGTTGGTAAGTTGTGGTGGTGGCATTATCGAGAGACCACACTGTTGTCAGTTGATGAAAGAAATGGGCTCAATCGTTTTTCTGGATGGCGATTTTGATGATTCATTGCGTCAGATTCAGCATCCCGAGAAACGGCCTGATTTTAGGACAGCTGAAGAAGCAGAGACTTTGTACTGGCAGCGCCGACCGCTCTACGAAGCGATTGCCGATTATGTAGTGGATATTCGGGGTAAGTCTTTTGATGCTGTTGCGAGTGAGGCGGCAAGTCTTTTGTGGGAAGAGGGACTATTGTGAGCGAGATAAGCAAAGAAACTTCTGAATTGAAGACTGCGGTTAAGCAGGATGCCGCAGTCGAGGAGATGTCTGAGCTTGACGGGTCTGCTACGTCAGAAGACTCTTTTCCTTCTAAGGCTGAGGTCATTCGTCAGTGGATTTCTCTGGTCAAAGGTTCCTGCGATGTACGTGTAGGCTCAGGTGCCATCGTCTCGATGGGTGAGGTTATGCGTGGCTCAGTTACCAGTGCGCGCAGGAGCCTTTTGCTTGTAGAAGAGGGGAGTCCTGCCGAACTTGTTGAAGAAACGCGTCGTGAGCTTACCGATGCTGGTTTTGTTGTTGCGCGCTACGATTTACCCGCTAACACAAACCGTTCTCCGGCATCAGCAAATCTACTGGCAGAAGCCCTTGCCCAGGCATGCATTACTTCTGATGATCTGATTTGTGCGGTAGGCACTTCCACGTTGATGAGTCTTGCTGCCTATGTGAGCACAAACTGGTGCGGTGCAACTGAGCTGTGTTGTGTACCTTGTGATCTCTTCGCTGCCATAAGTGGTCTTATTACACCTCTCGGTCTAGATGTTGCTGGCAAAGAGGAGCTTATTCGTTTTCCTGGCAAGGCCAAACATGCCTTTATTGACTTTGACTTTCTTACGGCAGATCTGAGCTGTGAGTCTGCGATGCATACCCGTGCCTTGATGGTGCAGTCAGCACTTGCTGACTCCGAGCGAAGCTTTTCGACGCTTTGGGATCGGGCTGACGACATCGTTGCAGGTGATTTGCCAACGCTTTCACTGCAGATTGTTGATACGCTCAAGTCGCGTGGCAATCTCGTGTCTGCTACCTCGGCTGCAGTACGCCAGTCCATTGATCACGGCAGTACTTTTGTCCGTGCCCTCAAGACTTTGTTGCCTACAAATATCCCTGAGTCTACGCTGCTGGCTGAATCCATGCGCTTTGCTTCACGCCTAGCTGCAGCGCAATCAGACTTTGCCATTGATGATGTGCTTGCCGTTGATGAGCTGCTTGAAAAATTTGAGCTTCCCATGCTGCAGGCGACAGTTGATCCCGATCAGATGATTGCCGCGCTCAAGGCGGTCTCATTTGAGCGTAGCTCGCGTTTCCTGTTAGGTCTACCGCGTTCTTTGGGTCGTGTACGTCTAGCAAATGTTGATGAGGATCTTTTAAAAGAGCATGCGAATGTATGGTGTGCTGTTCATAGAATTGAGGAGTAAAGATGGAATACAGGTATGCAAATAGGGTTGCCGCCCTGCGGGAGTGGATGCGTAAATCAAGTTTTGATGCTTTGGTATTACGTAACAATCCAGATCTACGTTGGTTGACGGGTGCCGAACGTGTTTTTGATGACGAAATTGCTCATGTAGCTTTTGTTACTCCTGAAGGATTGTGGCTACATACAGATTCGCGTTACTTTGGTACCTTTGTAAATCGTTTGGGCACAGATGGTCCTTGGCAGCTTGATCAGGAGATCATAAGTCCTGCAGAGTGGGTGGTTCGCCATATTATTGAGTCAGGCGTTCATGCTGCAGCCATTGAAGATTCAATCTCCTTAGGTTTTTTTGATGAGCTCCAAGAGGAGCTGAAGCATAGCGGCGCTGATTGTACGCTGCCTCGTATGCACGAGGACATTGCCGCCAAATTGCGTGTTGTCAAAGATGATGAGGAGCTGGCACTGCTTCGTGAGGCCCAGCGTATTACCGATGATGCTTTTGAGCATATTTGCACATATATCCATGCGGGTATGACCGAGCTTGAGGTACGAGCAGAGCTTGAGGGATACATGCTTACTCATGGTGCTGAGGCACTGTCTTTTGCGAGTATTGTTGCTGCAGGTCCTAATGGTGCCAATCCTCATGCACAGCCTTCTGATTATGTGCTCAAGGATGGCGACATGGTTGTGCTGGATTACGGTGCGGGTTACCACGATTATCATGCCGATATGACCCGTACGGTTTGTGTAGGCAAGCCCAGCGATGAGGCTCGCAAGGTTTACGATATCGTACGCCAGGCAAACGAAAGTTGTGCTCGTGCTATCCATGCAGGCGTTATAGGTCGCGATATTCATGAGCTAGCAGTCAAGCTAATTAGTGACGCTGGTTATGGCGAGTATTTTGGTCACGGCTTGGGCCATGGTGTTGGTATTCAGATTCATGAGAAGCCCAATTTCAATCGACGCAGCCTTGATGTGATTGGCGCTGGTTCGGTTATCACTGATGAGCCAGGTATCTACTTGCCTGGTAAGTTTGGTGTACGAATTGAGGATTGTGGTCTGGTAGATGAGCAGGGCTACCATCCCTTTAGTCGTATCAGTCATGATTTGGTCTGCGTTGGCTAGTTTTACCGCGCCGCAATCATAATGAATTTAAAGCTGCGCGTTGCTGTGCAGCTTTTTATGAGATGTTACGTGTATTGCCTTCCCTTTTTAGACATGAGAGAGGGGAGGCAATACAAAGTAACAAAGTAAAATGCATATATATGTTGATATCAAAAATCAAAAGGTTTGTTTGCTGTGTATTTTTGAAAAATTTTGTTCACTAATGTTTAAAAGAATCAAGTATTTTTAACTGTAATTTTTTATCTTCTTTAGAAATAGAACAAAAGTTAGCCAAATATAAAATAAAAGAATTAGAACATCAACAACGTAGTATTACTCTATAAAAGAACAGTAAAACAGCTATTTCTATAGTTAAAAATATAAACTAAGTATCTCTATATTCTCAAAAAATTTGCCTAACTGGTCTTTAAAAATGGAAGCCCTCACTTGTGTAGACTATTTGTATGAAGTATGATTACTTGATGTACAAGTACGCAGAAACACCTAGATAGCACCGAGCACGTGCAAAAGGAACTTGTACATGTACGGGAAAGGGGGAATGCGTATGCCGCTTTCTGCACCTGTAAACATTGGCAGCGATGCCCACGTCCTGAAGGAAGGAGAACGATGATCGGCATTATTGTCGCCTCTCACGGCCAGTTGGCCGAAGGGATTCTCGACACGCTTGGCATGTTTATGCCTGGCGAGAAGAATCTTGAGGCCTGCGTCCTGACACCCGATATGGGTCCGGATGACTACCGCGACAAGCTTGTTGCGGCGTCCAAAAAAATGGACGATCCAGAACAGCTCGTAATTCTGGCTGACCTGTGGGGAGGCACGCCTTTCAACCAGGCTTCTTTGCTCCTCAATGATCACCCCACTTGGGCTCTGATTACTGGTTTGAACCTGCCCCTGCTTATGGAGGCTGTCTCTGACCGTGAGGATTGCGAGACTGCCCTCGAGCTCGCAGGCAAGCTCATTGAGGTTGGCCGCGAGGGCATCAACGGCAAACCCGATTCCATTGTGCCTGCTGAGAAAGCAGCTGCCGCTGCTCCTGTTACCACTCAGGGTGCTATTCCTCCGGGAACCGTACTTGGTGATGGCCACATCAAGCTTGCCCACGTGCGCGTGGACACCCGTCTGCTTCATGGCCAGGTTGCAACTGCATGGACCAAGACCATTCAGCCCGATCGCATCATCGTCGTGTCTGACAGCGTCTCTAAGGATGAGCTGCGCAAGACCATGATCGTTCAGGCTGCACCTCCTGGAGTTCACGTCCATGTTGTTCCTATGAGCAAGCTGATTGAGGTTTCCAAGGACGTCCGCTTTGGCAATACCAAGGCTTTCCTCCTCTTCGAGACTCCTCAAGAGGTGCTCGAGGCCATCAACAATGGTGTTGACATCAAGAAGGTCAACCTTGGTTCCATGGCTCACTCTGTGGGTAAGGTTGTTTGCAGCAACGCTATTGCTATGGGTCCCGAGGATGTTGAGTGCCTCGAGGAGCTCAAGGCAAAGGGCGTTGAGTTTGACGTTCGCAAGGTCCCGACTGATGCAGCCGAGAACTTCGAAGCCATGCTCAAGAAGGCAAAGTCCGAGCTCGCTGCTCAGGGCAAGTAAAGGAGGTCGAAAGTGAGCTTTATTAGCATCGTGCTCGTCATTATCGTGGCGTTCTTCGCTGGTATGGAGGGCATTCTCGACGAGTGGCAGTTCCACCAGCCCCTGGTGGCTTGTACTCTCGTTGGCTTGGTAACTGGTCACCCCGCAGAGGGCATCATGCTGGGCGGCTCGCTCCAGCTCATCGCTCTTGGTTGGGCAAACATCGGCGCAGCTGTCGCTCCTGATGCGGCTCTGGCCTCCATCGCCTCGGCCATCATTATGGTCAAGGGTCTGACTGGCGCTGCCAATGTCACCAGCGTTATCAGCACCTCCATCGCAGCAGCAGTTCCTCTGTCTGTTGCAGGCCTCTTCCTTACCATGGTCGTCCGTACAATTGCTATCCCTGTCGTTCACGCCATGGATGCAGCTGCTGATCGCGGCGACTTCGCAGCAATCGATCGTTGGCAAATGGCAGCTATCGCAATGCAGGGTATCCGTATTGCTATCCCCGCAGCCGCTCTGTGCTTTGTTCCTGCTGAGGCAGTTCAGGCTGCTCTGTCTGCAATGCCCGCATGGCTTGCTGACGGCATGGCAATCGGCGGCGGCATGATTGCTGCAGTTGGTTACGCAATGGTTCTCAACATGATTGCTACCCCCGAAGTCTGGCCCTTCTTCGCTCTTGGCTTCGTCGTTGCAGCTATCTCTCAGCTCACCCTTATCGCCCTTGGTGTCATCGGTGTTTGCATCGCTCTGCTGTATGTCGGTCTCAAGGAGGCTGCTGCTAACGGTGGTGGCGGTGGTGGATCCACTGATCCCCTCGGCGACATTCTGGACAACTACTGATTTTAAGAGAGGAGACGAAAATGGCTGAAAAGATTACTCTTAGCAAGAAGGACCGCCTCGACGTCATGTGGCGTCATCAGTTCCTGCAGGGCTCTTGGAACTACGAGCGTATGCAGAACGGCGGCTGGTGCTATTCCATGGTTCCCGCAATCAAGCGCCTGTACTCCTCTAAGGAGGATCGGTCTGCTGCTCTGAAGCGTCACATGGAGTTCTATAACACTCACCCCTACGTATCCGCACCTGTTATCGGTGTTACGCTCGCTCTTGAGCAGGACCGTGCAAACGGCGCACCGATTGATGATGCAACCATTCAGGGTGTCAAGGTCGGTATGATGGGTCCCCTGGCCGGTGTTGGCGACCCTGTATTCTGGTTCACCGTACGCCCCATCCTTGGTGCCCTTGGCGCCTCGATGGCCGTTTCTGGTAACCCCGTTGGTCCTCTGCTTTTCTTTGTGCTGTGGAATGCAATTCGTCTTGCCTTCCTGTGGTACACCCAGGAGCTGGGTTATAACCTTGGTACCGAGATTACTAAGGACCTTTCTGGTGGCGTGCTGGGTAGGATCACCAACATCGCTTCCATTCTGGGTATGTTTGTTATCGGTGCCCTCGTCGAGCGTTGGGTTTCCATTACCTTTACCCCGACGGTCTCCACGCTTGAGAAGGTTGCTCCCGACAAGTTCGATGCTTCCTATCCCAACCTGATGGCTCTTTCTCAGGGCATTGCTGGTGGCCAGGTAACCCCCGATCAGCTTGCCGCTGGTGTTGCTGATGCAAACTCCGCTCTGAGTGTTGGTAGCGTCCAGGCTGTCGACGGTGGCTATCGTGTCGTTGCTACCGCAACCCTGCAGGATCAGCTCAACTCCCTGATTCCTGGTCTTGTCGCAGTACTTCTTACCTTGGGCTGCGCTAAGCTCCTCAAGAAGGGTGTCTCGCCCATCGTGATCATCCTTGCCCTCTTTGTGGTCGGCATCGTGTTCCATGTGATTGGCCTGATGTAAGTTTTCTGACGATTAGCTTCGTCACTTTGTGTTAGACGGGGTCGTACCCTGCCAGACTCACGACGCGCCTTTTGGCACAAGGAGTCGAGGGTACGACCCTTTTTTGTTAGGTTTGTTTGAGTGTTTTGGCTAAGATATACGCTACTCAGGAAGCATTCTAGATATCAGTCTAGAATCTATGCAGTTCGATAGGATTGGCATGGCACAGTCACTTAATAGCAGTGTTGATTTGACAATAAAAGCTACCTCGCTGCGAGCTATCAGCACCTATGGCAACGTTATGGTGGGCGACCGCGCGTTTGAGTATTACAACGAAAAAAACGTCGAAGACTATGTCCAAATTCCTTGGATCGAAATTGACCATATTGAAGCCGAGGTTCTTGGTAAGAAGAAAATCTCGCGCTTTTTGATATATACAAAAAAAGACGGTAAATTTGCCTTTTCTACTCGTGACAACATTGCAACACTGCGCGCGATGCGCAAGTATTTGCCTGAAGATGCAATGCGGAGCGGCCTAGGATTTTTTAAGGTTTTAAAGCTGGGAGCTACTAAGATTGGCCGTGATATTAAAGGTTTTTTTAGCGGCAACAAGGATAGGGGCTAGATATGGCTCGCAATGTGTATTACAAGCCTGTACGCCTCATTTTGGGCTTTATTGTAGGTGCTGTTATTGCCTATATTGTTGCAGCACGATTTGGTCTTGCCAACGCAAAGACAATCTCTATTGCCATGATTGCCGTAGCGTTGGTGCTGATGATTTTGGTACCACGTGTGTCTCCGCGTCGTATGACTTATGACCTTAATACACCAACTACCTCATCTATTATTGGTAACTTGGTAACACGTATGTGCACCACCTATTTTTCGATTGAGTTGTTGGTGGGCGCATTCTTTATTCACTATGGCTTTGATCGCGTATTCCTTTGCTTTTTTATACAGTTGGCACTGCTTATCGTTTTTGCATCGACCATTTCTTATGCAATGGCCCGTGATTCTCGCAAGGCTGGAGAAGAGGATCCCTTGTCTGCTCGTTTAGGGGCCGCTATGGGCACCGATAGAGTGGAGCAGCTTAAGCGCCAAGCCCGTTTGGCTAAAGCTGAGATGGCTGGTCTTGGCGATGAGGCTCGTGGCTATATTGTTGATTTGGTTGCTGCACTGGAGAAAGCTACCAAGCAGTCCTACGAGGGGACACTTAAGGTTGAGTCGCAGATTGGATCTTTGCTTGACCGCTTGGGTATGGCGGCACGCGACAATGACTCTGTTGAAGCTGCTGAATGTGCGCGACTTGCTGGCCTTTTAGTAGGGGAGCGCGAGAGCTACTTTAGCGGTGCGTTTGAGAGTATTGAGGCCGAGAAGGCTGAAGAGCGCAAACAAGAGTTTGACCGTCGTCGTGGTGAAGCGTTTATTAAGGCTTCGCGTGAGGCTCGCGCCAAAGAAAAGGCAGATAAAGCTGCGAGACGCAAGAATCATTAGGTTTCTTTACTAGAGCTAGACCTGTTTGGCATTCTGCTTATGCGAATAATTCAAACCGTGATTTTTTGAAAAACGTAAGTTGTTTCGTGTGCCGTATCAAAAGCCACACATCGTTTCAAGCGGTCCAGTCCCCGTTTGCCAAAGGCCACAGACTATTTCAATCAGCATCGCCCTGCTTGCCAAACGCCACACATTCTTTCAGGCAGCACGGCCCTGCTTGCCAAACGCCACGTTCTGTTTCAGAAAAAATGTCAAAAGCCACATTCTATTTCAAAGGACCTGACGTTTCCGCAGGTAAATTTTTTGGGTGTGAAGAGATGCGTGGCTTTTGGCTAAAAAAGTGAAGTAGAACGTGGCGTTTGACAATTGGCATGAAACGGAGTGTGGCGTTTGGCACTTGGCATGAAACGGAACGTGGCTTTTGACAGGTAGGACTGCGACAGTTGAAACGATATGTGGCGTTTGGCATCTGGCGTGAAATGAAGCGTGGCGTTTGGCAACAGGCGGGACAATGCGCAGCGGATAGTGCCTCGGATGAAGAGATGTGCTGATTTGCCTACGTCACCTCGGGCTGGCAAACTAGTCAAGATGTGTAAAAGCGCGACTCAGGCTTTTTGCACTGCGTTTCTTGGCGTATAGTTAGCACGTATGCGAGTTGCCTGTCGCAGGTAGGCAGGCTGTAACAAAGAAGGGCAGCACCAGTGGCTACAACAACTATTAGCACCGCAGATTTTCGCAATGGCATGGGTATTTATCTCAACAATCACTACTACACTCTTGTTGAGTTTCAGCATGTCAAGCCTGGTAAGGGCGGTGCTTTTGTGCGCTACACCCTCAAGGATTTGCAGTCTGGCAAGACTCTAAACAACCAGACCTGCAATGCAGGCAGCAAGTTTGAGAGTGTCCAGCTTATTACCCATGAGATGCAGTATCTCTACAATGATGGCATCAACTATGTTTTTATGGACAACGAGACCTACGATCAGGTAACCGTTGATCCCAGCTACATTGGCGATAATGCTCAGTGGCTCAAGGAAAACGACACTTGTCAGCTGCTCTACGCTGATACCGAGCTTCTTGGTGTCCAGCCTCCCATGTTTATTGAGGCTGAGATTACTCAGACTGATCCTGGTTTTAAGGGCGACACTGTTCAGGGTGGTACTAAGCCTGCTACCATCGAGACAGGTGCCACTATTCAGGTGCCTATGTATATCAACCAAGGCGAGCGTGTTAAGGTTGATACGCGTACGGGCAAGTTTGTCCAGCGCGTTTAGTTTTTGCGTTTGATTGTGCGCTGACGTTTATAGTTGATGTGACGTTGGTATAGGCGTTGGTGCACATTTGAATTGTTTGTTCACAGCCGTAGGCGGCTTGTCCGCGGCGCGTCCGAAAGGATCTCACATGTCTAGCTCAGAGCTGAACATCGAAGGTATCGGCATCTCGCGTACGGTCGTGTCATCCATTGTGGCAGCTGCGGCCGAGAAGGTCGAAGGCGTTGCTTCTGTGGGCCAGAAGGCCACTGCTTCCAATTTGGTGTCGTCCTTCTTTGCCACGGGTTCTGCTACGCCTGAAAATGACCCAGTGGATGCTGAGGTTGTTGATGGTAAGCTGCACGCCACTGTGCATCTAACTGTTTTGTATGGCTATCCATTCACCCAGCTAGCTGCCTCTGTACGTGAGGCTGTTGAGCTGGCAGTCCAAGAGCAGATGGGCGTTCAGGTTGACGCTGTGGATGTGTGCATCGATAGCATTGTCTTTCCCAAGGAGTAGCCTCTCGTGCTAAAAGATGGATCTTTTGTCGGACGTAGCCTCGCCCGCTCTCAAGCGCTGCAGTTGCTTTTTCAAGCTGAGTTGCGTGATCGTAGTGTTGAGGACGTCCTAACTCAGGGACCTTGTCTTGAGAAGGGTCCCTTGGATGATTTTGGTCGTGAGTTGGCCTTGGGCGTTGAGAATTCTCTGCGTGAGCTCGATACCATTATTTCGGCGCGTTCTGCAGCTTGGCCTGTGGAGCGTATGCCGCTGGTTGACCGTAACTTGTTGCGCATTGCTATCTACGAAATGCTCTACGTTAAGGAAGTTGATATTGCTGTTGCCATTGATGAATGCGTCGAGTTGGCAAAAGCATATGGCACCGATGAGACTCCGCGTTTTGTGAATGGTATTTTAGGTCGTGTTGCCGATCAGCTTGAAGCAGGAGAAGATCCTGTTGAGTTGTCACGCGCAGAGCTCACATTGCGTAAGGCGTCGTCTGCATCGGGCTTTGGTTGGGAGAGCGAAGCTGCAGGTAACGAAGCTGGGGATGCAGATGCTCTTGATAGACAGACCGCAGTCGAGGTCTTTGAGGGTGCCGATGGGGATGTAGTCACCAGCGGAGGAGAGCTCTAATGGCAAAGCCCGATATTTCACAGTATCGTAGTTTCGACCAGATTTGTGACCGTTTAGACGGAATTATCGGATCTGTGCGCGATAAGGATACTTCCCTCGAGCGTTCACTTGACTTATTTGATGAGGCAATTGCTTTGGGTTCGGCAGCAGTCGAGATGGTCGATGTGACTGAGCTGTCTCCTACAGAAGAAGCGCGTCTTCAGGAAGAGACGGCCAAGGCTACAGAGGACGTTTCTTCTAATGTTGATGCTTCAGTTGAGCAGAGTTCTTCTTCGCAGGATTAGTTGTAATGGCACGTAGGCGTCTCGATCTTGAACTGGTAGAACAGGGATTTTTTTCAAGTCAAACCGAGGCTGCTGCAGCGGTACTTGAGGGACGTGTCTCTACTTCTAATAAACGGCTAGAGCACCCTGGAGACCAAGTCAAACCAGGCATTAATTTGCATGTACGCGGAGCACTTTCCTATGTGTCACGTGGTGGTCTCAAGCTGGAGCATGGTCTTGCTTATTTTGGCATTGATCCTACGGGGTTTGCTTGTCTTGATGTGGGCTGCTCTACAGGCGGTTTTACTGATTGCTTATTGCAGCATGGTGCGGCAACGGTGCTTTCGGTGGATGTAGGTCGTGCTAAGTTTTCTTGGGCGTTGCGCAACGACCCGCGCGTGACCCTGCTTGAGGGTACTAATATCGTGGATGTAGCGACTCCTGAGCGTTGTTCCACCATTGACCTTGCTGTATGCGATGTGTCCTTTACCTCTATCGAGACAATCTTGCCTGCCGTGATGGTCCTGCTTAAACCTACAGCTGCTTTTTTGACCTTGGTGAAGCCACAATTTGAGGCTGCACGCGAAGATGTAGGTGAAGGCGGTATTGTCCGAGACCCCGCTGTTCGTCTTGCCGCTGTGCAAAAAATTTCTGATGCCTTTAGCCAAGCGGGCCTTCGTGTGCAGGGAAGCTGTGAAAGTCCCATTACTGGGCGTAAAGGCAACATCGAGTATCTCCTGTACGGTACTCGTAGCCGCTAGTATCTTGCGTTTGATGTCGCCTTTCATTTCCGAAAAAACTCCCAAGCTTTCACGCTGAGTTTCGGTGCGCTGCGAACCCAGCCCGAAAAGGTCCCAATTTTCTCGTTCAATGAATCGTGAATCCTTTTCTGTTGGCAGCAGAGAATTGGAAACCTTTAAGGCGGCGGCGATGGAGGCGGGGAGGGAAATCTTGCGCCCTTTTAGGTGGCGGTACCCAGCATTGGAAGCAGGATCAAAAAGACACTTTTGCGAAAGAGGGTAGGGTGCGGGACGTGGAAAGGCTGGTGGGTGATACACTGCAAATAAGTTGAAACGTTTTCGCAGAACGGTGAAAACGAGTGCGCACTACTCGCTTGTTGCCAAAACTGCGTTGAATGGAGCCGATGTGAAAGTCCTTTTTGTCCCCAATTATTCACGGGAAGCCGCAGTGGAGGGTGCTCGTCAACTCGCCGAGTGGCTGGAAGAGCAGAACGTTGAGGTTGCATGGGCTCCTGATAAAAAGCTCTTCCCCAATGCACCGGCTGATACAGAAGATGTCAACCTTGTAGTCTCGTTGGGTGGCGATGGCACGCTTCTGCGTGCGGCGCGTCTCGTAGGCTATCAGGAGATCCCTATCATGGGTATTTCCTACGGTCACTTGGGTTTTCTTACTTGCGGTGAGCCAGACGAGATGTTCAAACTGGTGGAAGCAGCACTGGTGGGAGAACTGCACGCTTCCAAACGAGCAACTCTCGACATCGAAGTTGAGTTTGAGCAGGAAGATGACTCTACATGTATGGAACATCATTTTGCGCTTAATGATATGGCGCTCACGCATGGCGCGCGTGGTGACATGATTGTCTTTGATGTGGCGGTCTCAGGTCACCATATCGACCGCCTACGTGGCGACGGTTTTGTTGTGTCAACAGCGACGGGTTCGACAGGCTATGCGCTCGCGGCGGGTGGTCCCATCGTAACGCCCGAGTTCAAAGGCATGGTTTGTGTGCCAGTTGCTCCTCATACGCTGATGGCGCGTGCATTTCTTACCTCGCCGTCTGATGTTGTTGAGATTACTATCAGTGATGAGCGCAACGCAGACCGTCTCTTTTATGCTGACGGTCAGCCTATTGGTGATGGTAAACATCGCGGCATCAAAGCGACTGTGCGCCGCGGTCCTTCGGATATTATTCTTCTTGACCATAGTTCTAGGAGTTTTTACGAGTCGGTTTCACGCGTTTTTTATGGTAAAGCAGGACAATAAACATGATTGATGAGTTGCGTGCGCGTGATGTGGCGCTAATAAAAGATGCAACAATCAACCCGGCTGCAACAGGGCTTACGGTACTTACTGGCGAGACGGGTACAGGTAAGTCTGCTCTACTTTCTTCAATAAAGTTGCTGATGGGTGAGCGCGCCGATGCGGGAGCAGTACGTGAAGGCGCGGATGCCCTTGTTGTAGAAGCTCGTCTTTTTCTTGCCGATGGTGATCCTGATGGCATGATTGTGCGTCGGCGTGTTGAGGCTGGAGGCCGGGGTCGTGTAGATATTGATGGGCATATGGCTTCGGTGCGTGAGCTTGCTGAGCAAGTTGGTAGTTCAATTGATTTGTGTGGGCAGCATGAGCATCAACGGCTTATTAGTCAGTCAAGTCACGCCGCAATGCTTGATGGCTGGATTGGGAACGCAGCGTATGAAGCTCGGGATGCATATGGTGAGGCATTAGCACATGCGCGCGCGGTGTCGCGCGAGCTCGAGCGTGTGCGCGAAGATGGGCGCAACGCGACTGAGCGATTAGATGAAGCGCAGTTTACGCTTAATCGCATCAATGCGGTTGACCCTCACGAGGGTGAGTACGAGGAGCTCGAAGAGCAGTTGCCGCGCTTTGAGCATGCTGAAGCGTTGATGGGCGCCGCTTCGACGGCACATCGGGCGCTGACGGGCGATAATGGTGCGGAAGATCAGCTTTCTGATGCCATATCAAATCTGCGCGAGGGTGCGCGCTATGACAAGCAGCTCGCCCAGCTCGCAGACACTCTTGAAAACGCACTGATCGAAATTGAGGATGCGTCGCGTGAGTTGCGTGATTATCGCGATTCGGTGGACTTTAATCCTGTCGAGCTTGATCAAATGCAAAGTCGTATGGCAAGTCTGCGTGGTCTCATGCGCAGCTATGGCCCTGGTATACAAGACGTGCTTGAACGTCGCGAACGCGCGTCGCGTATTGTGGCGGCAGCAGCTGATGGAGGAGAAGCTCTGCGTAGAGCGGAGGCGGCGTTGGCTGCAGCTGAGGCCACACTTGCTCAAAAGGCAGACGCGCTCGATGCGTTGCGCCAGGAGGCAGGACCTCGCTTTGCTCGAGAAGTAAGCGAGCAAATGACCTTTTTACAGATGGGCAGTGCCTCAATAGAGTTGGCTGTAGAACGCTTGCCGCGCTCGCAGTGGAGTAGCGAAGGGCCTAGCCGCGTAACATTGATGTATCGCCCTGCTGCAGGTCTTACCGCGCGACCCCTTAGGCGTATTGCTTCGGGTGGTGAGGTAAGTCGCGTGATGCTTGCCATCAAGGTGGTACAAGGTGAGACGGACGTTAGCGACACGCTTGTCTTTGATGAGGTGGATGCTGGTGTTGGCGGTGCTACTGCCGTAGCACTGGCACAGATGCTTGCGCGCTTGGGCAAAAGCCATCAGGTAATTGTTGTGACTCACCTCGCACAAGTGGCAGTCCTTGCTACACGTCATTATTTGGTGTCCAAGTCCGATGGGAATGTGCCCGAGACGACCATCGAACAAATCACTGGCGAAGAGCGCGTTTATGAGATTGCCCGTATGCTTTCGGGTGATGAAACAGCAGCGTCTCTTGCGCATGCCCGCGAAATGCTTGAGGAAGCAGCGCGCTAGCGCAATGTAGCGATAAGTGTGGGATTGCTTGAAACTTTATAAAGGAAGGAAGCAGCGCACTAACGCAGCGTTGCAATAAGTTGCTGACTACGCTTGGAAACTTGCTCTGCCAATATAGTAGGTTCAACTTTACGTATATTTGCAAGCTGCAGTAGCGCTTGATGTAGTGCATCAGACATGCTCTGTGCAATATGTACTGCGTCTGCCGCATTGTCTCTCGGAGGATAATCAGTTTCAAGTAACAGTCGCTCAGCAGGCAACTGGCGTGCATATTCGCGCCCGCGCTTGGAGGCGAGCATAAGTTTGCCTATTGAAAAAAGACAACCTGCGCGTACGGCTCGTGTGAGTTCGGGACTGCTTGCAGAAAACCAGTGCATGATGCAAACACAACTGCGTACTACATTTGTCTCTTCCAAAATATCTAACACGGTATCTACCGAACGAACCCCATGAATAGACAAGATTGAACCTGGCTGGATATGGTGTGCAAGACGGTTAAATGCTGCAATCTGAGCATCCTTAGAACCCAGGTGAGCGGCCCCAAAATCCAACCCCACCTCTGCGACCAAACACGGTTTTTTTGTAAGCAGATCTTCTGCGGCGCGTAGCTCTGCTTCCTTGCATTGACTAACCCACCACGGATGGAGACCTACGCCCACAGACCAATCGGTTCCTGCAAGTATCTGGGTGACCTCTGTGTGGCGCTCGGGCGTAACCATGCAGCAGAAGCCTCCTGCTATGTTGCGCTGTTTAAGTTTGCGTGTGGTATCTGGGATATTGGCGCAAAAATCTAGATGGCAATGCATGTCATACAAAGGGATAGGCAAATCGAATATGTCGGCAGAAGAACTCTTCATCTTTTTTACTTTCCCGCACCTGCGCCGCCGACTCCAGCATCAGGTCCACCCTTAATACTAGCAATACGACAAATCACATGTCCCGCGAGCATCTGACCCATGATGGGTGGCATAAATGATGCGGTTCCTAGAGGAGAACGCTCACCTGCGGCAGTACCTTTTACACGATTGAGCGGCACTTCAGTTGAGAAAAGCACCTCAAGCTTTTTGACTCCGCGTTTGCGACAAAGCTTGCGCAAGTCTTTACAGAGCGGGCAGGTATGTGTCTGGCTAATATCGGCAAATTGCAGCAGCTCAGGGCGGACTTTGTTGGCAGCTCCCGTGGCGGCTACCAGGGGAAAGCCCCGTCCTTCACGTTCGAGTTTTTGCACAAGATACGCTAGCTCGAGTTTTTGCGAGATGGTATCAATTGCGTCGATAACATAATCGAGCTTGCCGAGGCAGGGTTCAAAAAGCTCGGGCAGATTATCCCGTGTGACAAAAAGATGGTGGGTCTCAACCTTGCAGGCAGGGTTGATGTCGGCAATCATTTGACGCATTGCGTCGGTCTTGGCCATGCCAATTGTGGAATGGAAAGCGAGCGCTTGTCGATTGATATTGCTGGGTTCAACAACGTCGCGGTCGACCAAAATAAGATGTCCGATGCCACCACGCGCAAGTGCTTCCACGCAGCTGGAACCCACGCCACCCAGTCCTATCACCATTACACAGGCGCTGCTAAGTTTTGCGAGTCCGTCTGCACCAAAGACAGGCAGCAGGCGATCTTGTGCTGAACTATTATTTTGCGAACTAAGAAGCTGGCTGGTGGTTATGGCTGTCATGTATATCCTCGATAAACTATTCCGGCAGTTGCAGGCCGCCTACCATTTAAATAGGAAATACCAGCCTGCTGTTTGTAAATATAACTAAAACGATTTGTAATTATTAGCCTAGAGCTGAGTGTTAGGCGAAAACCTTGATTACGTGAACGAAATATTAATAAAAAGTTAGGCCTAGATTTAATAACTTGTATCAATATATAGCTATTACAAGCGGTGCATACACGCTTTAGGTTTGCTCAAAAGTAAAGGCACGCTATGACTGCTCAAGATGTAGAAGCAAAAAAGAGAATTTTTTCATGGCCCGTAGTCATTGTCGTTGATACCGTGATACTCCTTATTGTGGGATATTTGACTTGGAGAGGTATCGTAGACTCTAATCTATTCGGTCTTGTTATAGGAACATTATTTGCCCTCTCAGTCTTTGAAGACGCATGGATGAAAAATGCTGAGGGGGAGCGTGGCACAGCCAAGCTTTTTGTTTGCTTAGGACTCATTGTCTTTGCTGCTGATGTTATCTCCTATATTGTGTTGTCTGGCAGATAGGTTCGTCTGACGATGTAGAACGATGACATGGGATCGGGGTCATCATTAATTTTATAAAGACTTACATCAGAGATTAGCCACTACCATTGTAGGGAGGTAGTAATCCAGCAATGAATCTTGATCAAGCTCGAGATGATTTTTTGGGCTATCTCACTATTGAGCAGGGAAGCTCACGCAATACTACTGCCTCCTATGGTCGTGACTTGCAGCGCTATGTCGACTATCTTGCCAAGCAAAACATCACGGCTCCGGATTCTGTTAAACGTGCAGATGTGGAGACCTATATTGCTACGCTTTCAGATGAGGGCTATGCAGCGCGTTCCATTGATCGAGCCGTATCGGCCATCCGTAGCTTTCACCGCTTTATGGTGGCTGATCAAATTTGTGAAACATTGCCGACAGCAGATCTACCTGCACCTAAGGCTCCACTTCACCTACCCGATGTGGTGTCGCGCGAGCGCATGGCACGTCTTTTAGATGAGCAAAACTTTAAGGTGACACCACGTCCAGGCGAGAAGGAAGAGTCTTTGCGTTTCCGCAAACGAGTTGCCTGTGGTCTGCGTGACAAAGCAATGCTTGAGCTGCTGTATGGCTGTGGTTTGCGTGTCTCGGAGCTCTGCGGACTCGACCGGCGGACAGTCTTTCTGGATGATGAGCTGCTGCGTGTCTTTGGCAAGGGTTCAAAGGAACGCGTTGTTCCCATTATGGGAGCAGCTGCACGAGCGCTTGTGCGCTATTTGCAGGATGGACGTCCCGTGCTGGAGGGTAGTCGCAGTGGAGATGCCATTTTTCTCTCTACAAGAGGAACGCGCATTACGCGCCAGGCGGTGTTTTCGATAGTGGCAGAGGCGGGGGAGCGCGCAGGTATTCCGACTCCCGAAGGTGCTGATGGAAAGCGTCATGGTTTGCATCCGCATACATTGCGTCACAGCTTTGCAACGCATTTGTTGGAAGGTGGTGCGGACTTGCGCGTTGTGCAGGAGTTGCTGGGACATGCGTCGGTTTCGACGACGCAGCTATATACCCATGTCGACCGTACTCATCTGCGCGAAGTGTATCTTGAGGCTCATCCTCGAGCGCATATTAGCTAGTTTTTTGAGCTGTATTATGGCTTTATGGCGGTGCAATAGCGCCGCTTCGCTTCACACAATTTCTGCTTCACAAAAGCGCACTCAAAAAACGTGCTCATCATTCGACAAAGGGTGCTTTATGAACCCGTTGTCTTCCCTTTAATGCAGACGGTTCAAAACCGTACCAAACAGCTCGAGAAAGTGCAGGTAAATTTTCTTCCGAGGGTGCTTCTTGAACCCGATGCATAACGTTTTCCACAGAAGGTTCAAAAGCGTACCAAGTGTGTGGAGAAACCCCAGATAAAAAATGGCGCGAGGGTGTTTATTGAACCGCCTGCAGGGAAAAGGGCGCTTATTGAACCCGTTGTGGGCAAAAGGGTGTTTTGTGAACCGCCTATGGGAAGGTACAGCTGGAAGGGTGCACGGCGGAGCTGGCTGCGACGGTGCATAATGCGTGGCTGGGCACAAAATGTGAGAACGGTTACAGGTACACCATTAAATCTCCACATTGAGAAAAATAAATTTTGCATTGAATTTCTTGTGGTTATCGCAAATATATTCCACTACATATAGTGGTTTAAAAAATTGAAAGTACTTTCTTTTTAAGAAAGTGCAGGATGTGACTGACGCTAATTCTCAATTTCCTGACGGCATTTTTGCCGTTCGGGGCGCTTTAGTAGCTTTCGGCATAAAAATGTCTAATTGTGTCGGAAAGTGTCGGTAATTCCCTCTATAGTATTGCCACGGCCCTTTTTGGGGCGAGTGTTTGTTGTTGAGAAGAACAGCGACGTGTTAGAAGGGAGGCTCAGATGTATCTCACTGGTTCCAAGCGTGCAAACCTTGATTCCAAGTGCCGTCTGACCCTCCAGGCTGACTATCGTCGTGATTTTCCTGACGGCAAAATCAAGCTCGTTCCCGTTCAGGGCGCGTTGTACGGATTCACTCTTGAGGGCTATGTCAGCTGGGTTACCGGCGTCTGCCCCAACGCGAGCGATCCCAAAAGCGCCGACGCCCGTCGTGCCCGTGCGCTCAATTCTCATGCTGTTGAGGTCGACATTGATGCTGCCGGCCGCATTAGCGTGGGCAAGTCGAGCGAGCAGGACCGCGAACGTCTTGGTCTAAAGCGCGAGGTTGTGATTGCTGGTAACGGCGATCACTTCGAGATTTGGGATGCTGCCCGTTGGGATCAGTTGCAGGCGGATGCAGAGGACGAGGAATTTGAAGCATATCTCTTTGGCTAATCCAAGGTTGTATGTTTTGCCGCTGAAGGAGTGAAGGTTTTGACAGAAGAATATCGACACGTACCCGTGATGCTAAACGAAGTCCTCGCCGTGCTTGATCCCAAAGCAGGGGATGTAGTTTGTGATTGCACGCTTGGGGGAGCAGGGCATAGTGTCAAGCTTGCCGAGCGTATTGCACCTGATGGACTTTCAATTGGCATCGATCAGGATGATGCAGCACTTGCTGCAGCAACCGAGCGCTTTGATACTGAGGTGCCGGAAGCTGAGCGCATCTTTCTCAAGGGCAACTTTGACGAGATGGATAGCTTGCTGCTTAAAGCTGGAGTTCCCGGAGTAGATTGTTTCCTCTTTGACTTGGGAGTTTCTTCTCCGCAACTTGACGTTCCCGAGCGTGGCTTTAGCTACCACGAGGACGCACCACTTGATATGCGCATGGATCCGGAAAACAATCCAAAAAACGCAGCAGAGGTCATCAACACTACAAACGAATCCGACCTCGCCCGGATCCTCCGCGTATATGGGGACGAACGCTTTGCCAAACGTATTGCTCACGAGATTTGCAAACGGAGGGAACAGGCGCCAATTGAGACGACGCTTCAGCTGGTAGATGTTATCAAGTCAGCAATTCCTGCAGCAGCGCGCCGCAGTGGTGGACATCCTGCGCGTAAGACCTTCCAAGCGTTGCGCATCGAGGTAAATCATGAACTGGATGCACTCGAGCAGGGCCTGCGCGCGGCAGTTCGTTGGGCTAATCCTGGTGGCCGCATCTGTGTGATTTCGTATCACTCACTTGAGGATCGTATCGTCAAGCATGTGTTTGCCGAGTACTCACATGACAACACGCCGCCTGATATTCCGATTTCGACTTACGTGCCGATACTCAAAGTCACGACCCGCAAGCCCCTCATCGCCACTGACGAGGAGGTTGCCCAGAACGCGAGGGCAAGAAGCGCGCTTCTTAGAGCCGCTCTCAAGCTCGACGAGAAGGGCAAGGTATAGCAACTCCGACCCTCGGGTCGTCTTGCAAGGTGTTATTGCACTATCGCAGCATAAATGAAGTACTACGCAACAGCACAAAGTAGAACGAAGCTTAAACGCACTACCAACGCACCACCAATGAAGTACCACCGCAACACAAACGATGGAGAGCTTAAGCTCTCAGATAGGAAGCAGAACAATGGTTTATGAGGGGGCTGAGGCACTTCGTCTCGAAGGCGCACAAGCACGTAGTGCGCGCCCCTACGGCGCACCAGTTGCTGCCCCCTCCTTCGAAGTTTACGAAGGTGGCGGTCTCGACGCTCGTGCCCGTCAGGGAGTCGATTCTACATTCATCTCTCGTGTACGCATGGTTGCCATTGTGGTGCTTGCCGTTGTTATTGTAGGAGCATTTCGTGTAGCTCTATCTGCGGCAACGGTGAATTCACTTCAGGCTAGTTTAGGCTTGCGGAGCAAAGTTGAGAGTTTGCAAAACATGAACGCTAAACTTGAGATTGAACGTTCAGTAGAGTCTTCCTCACAACGTATTATTGCGATTGCAACTCAGAATTACGGCATGGTATACGCCAGCGATGTGGATACCATCAGGCTTGATCACAAAAGCACAGATACAAGCAGCGCAATCTCTGAAGCCTCGAGTAAAGTCGAGTCCTAAGATGACCCGCTCGAGGGGTCGAGGCTTCGGGGATGTACCCGGAGCCTCTTATGATGAGGCTCGCCGCAATCGTGAAGAAATGCGTCGCCAGCGCTTTGGATCGCAAGGTCAGGGTGCGACTGATTATGGCTTTGCTATTATCTTTCGCTGGTTTTTAGCAGTGGCTATTGTAGTCGCGGCGCGTTTACTTATTTTGCAAGTGATTGATGCTCCCAAGCTTGCGGCTACGGGCAAAGCGCAGCGCACCAATACCATTGCGCTACATGCCAAGCGTGGCACTATCTACGATCGCAATGGTAATGTGCTTGCGGTGAGCGAAGACTGCAAAACCATTTATGCCAATCCTAAAGAAATATCTGATGTACGCAAAGCCGCTCGTGCGTTGGCAAAGGTGTTTGGTGGCATGTCTTCGGACTATATTCCTAAACTGCGCCAAGATGCGAGTTTTGTCTATGTGCGTCGTCAGGTTGATACCAAACTTGCAAAAGAGCTTCAGACCGAACTTGAAAAAAACAAGCTCACTGGCATTTACTTTCTTGATGACACCAAGCGTGTCTACCCCTACAAGGGGGTAGCGGGTCAGATACTTGGTGTTGTTGGTGTGGATGGGGAAGGTCTTTCAGGCCTTGAACTTTACTACGAAGACATTCTGCATGGCAGTGATGGTGAGATGATTATGGAGCGCGGCCTGTATGGCGAGCCCATTGCGGGTGCTACTGCCGAGATTACGCCTGCCAAAAACGGTGCTGACATCATGATTGGTCTTGATATCAATATCCAGCAGGTTGCCGAAGAACAAATTACTGAGGCAGTCAAGACCTATACCGCTGATTCTGGCTCGGTTATGGTGACCGATCCGACAACGGGGGAAATCCTTGCTGCTTGCTCGACACCTCTTCTTGATTTGACGGATCTTTCGGAGGCAGAAGACGCAGCCTATACTCTGCGTCCAGTTACTAGCTCATACGAGCCGGGTTCGATTTTTAAAGTTCTTACCGCTGCTATCGGTGTTGATAACAAATTAATGGAAGACACAAGTACCTGGACAGTGCCTGCTGAGGTCAAAGTAGGCGACAATTATGTTACCGATGTCGATAACCGCGACTACACAATGACCATGAGTCTTCGCGAGATTATGCGTCGTTCGTCCAATACCGGTATGGCTCTCATTGGTCAGCAGGTTATCGGTCCCAAGCGTTTCTCGCAAGGTGTTGATGATTTCCATATTGGCCATAAAACTGGTATTGACTACCCCGGCGAAACCAAAGGCATTGTAAAAACAATGAAGCAGTACGACGGCTCTACTCTGGGCAATATGGCCTTTGGCCAAGGTCTTGCCATTCCGATGGTACAAATGGTTGAGGCGGTGGGCTCTGTTGCCAATGGTGGCACGCTCTATACTCCTCATTTTCTCAAGACCAAAGATGGCAAAGAGGTGGAATGGAAGAGTCATGGCAAATCAGTCTCGTCCAAGACCTGTGCCATGGTGACCGATATCATGCGTACCGTTGTCGATGAAGGTACAGCAATGGATGGTGATGTTGAGGGTTACGATGTTGCAGCAAAAACGGGTACAGGTCAGCAGGTCACCGAAGACGGATCTGGCTACAAGCCCGATAGCTTTGTGTCTTCTCTTATCGGTTTTGCAAATGCTAGTGACCCTCGAGTTTTGGTCTATGTAGGTCTTAACGGTACGGGATATCACGGCTCCGCAGCAGGACCTGCATTCTCGGCTATCATGAGTGAAGCACTTTCTGACATGGGAGTCAGACCGGCGAGTGATGAATAGCGCAAGGAGTGCCGATGCTAGATTTGAACGTCGCAGATATTGCGGCTGCAACTGCTGCAACTATAGTGTGTGGAGATACAGACAAGCAGGTCACAGCAGTAGAAACAGATTCGCGCCGCGTAGCGGCGGGGATGCTTTTGGTTTGCTTTCCTGGTGAGCATGTTGATGGCAATGATTTTGCTGCATCTGCAGTAAAAGCAGGCGCTGCTGCTATCGCTTTGACACGTGAACCTACATTCGATCTTGTGGCTGCAGCTCAGAGTGCCTCCTGTGCGCTCCTGCGCGTTGCGGATGATGACCCTACAGAATTTATGCTACGTCTAGCCGAGGCGTGGCGTCTTCGTAACCCCCAATGGGCTGTTGTAGGCGTAACGGGCTCGGTAGGTAAAACCACCACCAAAGATTTGCTAGCAGCGGGTCTCGGTGCTTGCTGGAAGACACACGCTACTGCAGGTAATTTTAATAATCTGATTGGCCTGCCCCTCACCTTGCTTTCGGCTGATCCCAGCGATGAAGTTGTGGTTTGTGAGATGGGCATGAATCACAAAGGCGAGCTTTCGCGTCTTACCAAAGTGGCACGCCCAACCGTAGCGTTGATTACCAATGTTGGTACGAGTCACATTGGCCTGTTGGGTAGCCGCGAAAACATTGCGCGCGCTAAAGCAGAAATTATCGAAGGCCTCCAGCCCAGCGCAGTGCTGCAGCATGTATCAATCGGTGACGTGCAATCTTGTTTGGTTATGACCAGCGACAATGATTTTGCCTCCTTTATTGAAGAAGAGTTTTGCCGTCCTGCAGCAGTTGAGACGAGCTATGTTGGTGTAGGCGAGAAGAGCGCCCTGAGCTGCGGTTCCATTGCTCTTGACGAGGTGGGGCGTCCTGAGTTTGATGTGAGTTTCCCCGATGGCGCTATACGCCACAGTACGTTACAGGTCCCTGGCGCGGCGGTTGTTTCTGATTATCTCCTTGCTCTTGCTATTGCCGAGCGCTTAGGTGCCAATAGAGATAGGGTCTGCTCTGCTATGGAGCACATGTCTGCTTCTCATATGCGCCTTGAGGTAGTTGGCGGTGGCGAGCAGCCCCGTCTTATTGATGACTCCTACAATGCTAGTCCCACCTCAATGGCAGCTGCTCTCGATGTACTTGCATCTCTTCCTTGCACCGGCAGGCGTATTGCAGTGTTGGGCGAGATGGGGGAGATGGGCGTTGAATCTGCCCGTCTTCATGAGTACGTGGGCTGTTATGCAGCGGCGAAAAAACCTGACCTTATTGTGTGGGTTGGTACAAAAGATGCAGCCCTTATGCGCGAAGCGGCGCTCGTTATGGGGTTTTCTGATGACCGTATGGAATCTTTTTCTGATGCAGCAGCCGCGCTCGCCACTATCAAGCCTATCCTTAATGCCAAAGACCTTGTTTTGGTGAAAGCCTCGCGTTCGGCAGGCCTTGATGCGTTTGTGAAAGGAGTACTTGCCTAATGTTTGGCAGTCCTGCATACCCTAGTTACCGAATCTTTTTAGCAACTGCTATTGCCGCAGTAGTTTCTATAGTGCTCATGCCGTTCTTTATCAAGCTGATGCATCACGAACATGTAGGACAGCAAATTCGTGCTGACGGTCCTGGTACCCATCTTGTCAAGCAGGGCACTCCAACGATGGGTGGCATTATTATTTTGCTTGCTGCCTTAGTAGCGACAGCTATTCAGGCGCATTGGACGCCTGGTCTCAAGCTTGCTGTAATTGCAACTTTGCTTACAGGCTCTTTGGGTCTGCTTGATGATATTGAGTCAGTGGCTCACAAACGCTCACTCGGTTTGACTCCCGGCCAAAAGATGCTTGGGTTAGCTTTGATTTCACTGGGTTTTTGTACCCTTGCGGTGAATTTTTGTTATGTGCGTCCTACAGTGGAATTTCCAGGCGGTTTTACCATTGATTTAGGGGTATTGACTTCTCATTTTTTGATTTTTGGTAAATGGGTTCATTTCCCTTGGCTCTACCTTATCTTTGTATTCTTGCTTATGGCTGGTCTGTCCAATGCGGTCAATCTTACCGATGGTCTGGATGGCCTGGCTGGTGGCTGTTCGATGGTTGTTTTTTTGATTATGGCGCTGGTTGCTTTTTCATATGATGAAGCAAATCTTGCCGTTTTTGCAGGATCTCTTGCTGGCGCTATCGTTGGTTTTCTTTGGTATAACTGCTATCCTGCTCAGATTTTTATGGGTGATACAGGTTCTTTAGGTCTAGGTGCCGCTTTTGCAGCTCTTGCGGTACTTACCAAAACCGAGGTGAGCTCGCTGGTCATGGGAGGTCTCTTTATCGTTGAGGCACTTTCAGTCATGATTCAGGTTGCGTCCTTCAAACTGACGGGAAAGCGTGTCTTTTTGATGGCTCCTCTTCATCACCATTTTGAAAAGAAGGGCTGGTCGGAGACCAAAGTTGTCATTCGTTTTTGGATTGTGTCTGCTGCTTTTGCTGCGCTTGGTTTTGCTCTGTACTTCCAGCTTCGCTAGGGCAGAGTAGAGAAAAAAAGAACTTGTAAGAGACGCGGTTTTAAGCGTCTGCTAATTGCTGGGGGAGTCTTGCAAGATGACAGAAAGCCAAACTGTTCTGGGTCATGTGCTCGTCCTCGGAATGGGGATGACTGGCGAGTATGTCGCGCGTTATTGTGCGGCTTTGTTGGGCGGTCGCGTCTTGTCTGTCACACTTTATGGTGGGGCAAGTTCTGCTAAAGGTGATGCAAGTGAGGCTTTAACGGCGCAAGGTGTTCACTGCGTGCTGGGCTGCGAAGCAGTGGAGGGCAACTATGATCTCTGCATTGCTTCTCCTGGTATTTCTGAATTTTCACCTTTTTTTGTGGCAGCCAAAAACTGCAGCAAGGAGATTATTTCTGAGCCCGAGTTTGCCTGGTGTGAATCGCCACGCAATTGGATTGCTATCACAGGTACTAATGGCAAGACCACCACAACTAGCTTGACGACTGCGATTTTGCACGAAGGTCAGCTTAGGGCAACGTCGGTAGGCAATATTGGCTTTCTTGCGACCAAAGCACTTGCAGGGCGAGCTGACGATGAATGGTTTGTGGCAGAGCTTTCGAGTTTTCAATTGGCCTGTAGCAAGACTTTGCATCCTCGTGTTGCGATGCTGCTGAATGTAACGCCTGATCATATCGCTTGGCATAAGTCGATTGAAAACTACGCCGCTGCCAAAGAGCGCATCTTTGCCAATCTTGAGGCAGATGACCTCGCTATCATCTCTGATACCGATGCGTGGTGCTGTGCTATTGCAGAGCGTCTACAGGCTCGCAATCTGCGGGTTTGTCTGCTTAATCCTGCACGTGATGCAGGTAGTTCTTGTGCTGCTTTTGTGCGAGCGGGGCAGTTAGTAGTTCGCCTAGACGGTACTGAGTACCTTTTGGTGCGTGCCGACGAATTGCAGATAAAAGGTGAGCATAATCTTGCTGATGCACTTGCTGCTGCGGCTGCAGCACTTGAGTTGGGCATTGATGCTGAAGCTGTTAATCGTTGCTTAAAAAGCTTCCATCCGCTTGAGCACCGTATTGAACCCTGTGGTGAGCTTAAGGGCGTTCACTTTGTGAATGATTCCAAGGCTACCAATGTTGATGCCACAGAAAAAGCGTTGGCAGCTTTCAAACCAGGCTCGTTGGTGTTGCTACTTGGTGGCCATGACAAGGGCACTAATCTTGATGAACTGAGCAAACTTGTAGTCAAAACCTGTGCTGGCGTTGTTTGTTTTGGCGAAGCAGGACCGCGTTTTGCAAAGACTATCCGTGCACATGTAAGTAAAGACTCGACGCTGCATCTGCGGACTGTGGCACATCTTGCTGATGCTGTGGATACCGCTTGGGAGCTTGCCCATGATGGTCAGACCATCTTGCTATCTCCCGCCTGCTCTAGTTTTGATGAATTTTCTGGTTTTGAAGAGCGTGGGCGTGTCTTTAAGGACCTTGTAGTCCGCCTCATTGCTGCAGGAGGTTTGCAGCATGAATAGAAGCGGTAGACGTGACGCATCTTCGCGTCAAAGAGGAAGAATCGAGCGGGCTATCAGTGGATGCCCCGAGCGTTTTGTACGACCTTTGACCCTGTTTTTGGTGGCATCCTTTGCGCTTTTTCTTTTTGGCTTGGTGATGATTTATTCTGCCTCGTCCATTATGGCGCTCACGAGTAAAAACTTTAACAACGATACTACTTTTTTTGTTTCGCGCCAGCTTAAGTATGCCGCTATTGGACTTGTGATTTTGGTCTTTCTTGCAAAGGTTGATTACCACATTTGGGGCGTTAAGTTGCTGCCAGTGTTTTGGGTCATTACCTTAGTGTTGCTGCTTATTGTTAAATTCACCTCATCTGGCTCTGATTCTTATGGCGCTACTCGTTGGATTTCCATTGCTGGTTTTAGATTTCAACCGTCCGAGTTTGCAAAAATTGTCATTGTGCTGACGGGTGCCAATCTTGCGCACGCATACTTTGAGGATGACTCTATTCCCTTTAAAAAATTTGTTTGGCTTTCTGTGGTTGGTATTGGTCTGCCCTTGTTGCTCATCCTTATTCAACCTGATAAGGGTACGACGATGATCTGTGCGGCAACACTGCTGGTTATGGTCTATCTCAGTGGCGTACCAGGCAAGCCCCTTGTTATGCTTGCGGGTGTTGGCGTCGTATTTTTCTTTGCCTATTCAATGAAAGATGCTTATTCGCGTCAGCGTATTCTTACGGTCTTGAACCCTTGGTCTGATCCTCTTGTTACGGGGTATCAGATTATCCAAGGTTTTTACGCCTTTGCGGCTGGCGGTATTTTTGGCGTCGGCATTGGAGCAAGTAGGCAAAAATACTCGTATCTTCCCTTTGCCCACAACGACTTTATTTTTGCTGTGGTAGGCGAAGAATGTGGTCTTGTAGGCACTTTGGGTGTAGTTGCAGGTTTTGCAGTGATCTTTTGGGCAGGTATGCGCATATCTCGCAATGCGCCTGACCTTGCCGGTAGGCTTATTGCTGCAGGTAGTGTATCGATGATGGTAATTCAGCTCTTCGTTAATATCTGTGGCGTTTTGGCAATTATGCCCATGACGGGTAAGCCCGTACCGTTCCTGTCTTATGGCGGATCTTCGATTATTTCAACATTGATGACAGTAGGCGTGGTGACATCAGTCGCTCTGCATTCACGCCTGGAAGAGACTGAGTCTGATCGTCGTCGTGAAGATTTCTCACTTGCGTCTCGCGGTCGCGCGCCTCGGAGTTATGAGGATAGCGGTATGGTTGGAGAAGCAGTGCCACGTTCTGTTCGTCCGTTAGGTACGCCTCTAACGCAGAGTACGCCGCTTACATCCAGCTCTGCTCGTCCACGTTTTCAAGTATACGAGGGTGGGAGTGGTAATCCTGTTGCTCAGCCACGTGCCAATCACACAGATTTGCAAAATCGTGGTCGCATTAGCGAAGATGCATATGGTCGCAGAAGAATAGACCTGGGACCGGATGCAGCGGAGCGCCTGCGTCCCAAACGCAATAATTCGGCTCGTCAAAGAAGGAGTGATCGACGTGGAAGATAAGCTCAAGATTGCTATTGCTGCGGGCGGTACTGCAGGCCACATCAATCCTGCGCTGGCGCTTGCCGATGAACTTGCTTCTCGCGGTCATGAAGTGCTTTTCTTTGGCCAGTCAACTCGTCTTGAGGCTCAACTAGTGCCGGCAGCGGGTTTTGATTTTGCACCAATTTGTGTAACGGGTTTTGATCGCAGTCGTCCTTGGACTGCCTTGAGTGCAGTTTGGCATATGCATAAGGCCGAGGGTACGGTAGGCAAGATTGTGGCTGACAAAAGCATGCCCGATGTTGCTATTGGCTTTGGTGCCTACGTTGAGATGCCCTTGCTGCGTTGGTGCACATCACATGGCGTGCCTTATGTACTTCATGAGCAAAATTCTGTACCAGGGCTTGCCAATAAACTCTGTGCCAAGCATGCGTCTTGCCTCTGCTTGTCTTTCCCTGCAGCGCGTGGTGCCTTTGCGGGCAAAACAGGCGAGCAGACCCAAGTGGTGCTTACGGGAAATCCCGTGCGTCGCGCTGTAGTGCAGGCGAGTAGACGTGCAGGCCGTGCCACTTTTGGCATACCTGAGGATGCCACACTACTTTTAGTCTTTGGCGGTAGCCTGGGCGCTCGTCACCTCAATCATCGTATTGCTGAGCTCAAAACACAGTTACTAGCACAGGATAATCTCTATATCATTCACTCGACAGGTGCCAAGGACTATGACGAGACGCTTGCTGCTTTGGATTTGACTGCAGAGGAGAAGGCTCGCTGGCAACTGTTGCCGTACATAGAGGATATGGGAGGAGCACTAGCAGCTGCTGACCTTGTCGTATCTCGCGCAGGCGCTTCGTCCATTGCAGAAATTGCAGCGCTTGCAGTGCCCTCGGTATTAGTTCCTTATCCTTTTGCAACAGAAAATCATCAGGAGACCAATGCTCATTTGCTGGTAGATGTAGGGGCCGCTCTCATGTACATCGATGAGGCTATTGATGAGCAAAGCTTTGCCGATGGCCTGTTAGGATTGCTCGCGGATGCCGATGCTCGCGCTCAGATGCGCACCGCTGCTCAAGGTCTTGGTGGGGCAACTGCTGTTGCAGCTTTGGCAGATCAAGTGGAAGCCACCGCTCGTCGTTAAGGTCGTTGGACACACGGATGCATAGATTGACACAGGTCAGATGCACTTCTGACCTTGAGGTATACTCCGAACCCCATGTTCCAAGCTAGTTCAGAAAAAACGAGGCTATTCGCGAGGCAGTCTCGTTGTTTATGAAATAGCTTTCAGTGGCGTATCCTCCATCCATCTGCACAACATAGTCAGCGCACAATGCGATGAGTTCCAGGTCATGGGTAATGATGAGAGTTGTCTTCCCAAGATTGCAAAGCATCTTCAGTACTTGAGCGGTCTGGCGCATGTGGCGGTAGTCGAATCCACTTGTAGGCTCGTCGAAAATTAGTATCTCCTCATCTGCGGCTAGTGCGCTGGCAATGGCCACGCGCTGTTTCTGGCCACCTGAGAGTGCCATTGGATGTTGCTCCGAAAGGTCTTCCATATCCATGAGTTGAAGCGCCTTGTGTGCCTTTTTCTCGCGCAGATCTTTTGGGATTGCCCCTGGCACACTGATTAACACTTCTTCCAGCACACTGTCAGTGAATAGCTGGTGGTTCACGTCTTGCATGACCATGTAGCAGAAAGACAGCATCTTGCCAATGGGAATTTCTTTTCCGTCTAGGAACACTGTGCCTTTTGCTCGTCTGTTCAACCCGCAAAGCGTTCGTGCCAGCGTGCTCTTGCCGGCACCGTTCCGTCCAACTATGGCTGTGATGTGGCTTTGGGGGAATGCTAAGTCCGGAATATCTATACCGAGCGTGCCTGAGTAATGGAAACAGACATCCTCGAGCCTTATCATGGGGGCTCTACTCGTGCTTCGGGTGGGGAAGGAAACAGAGCCTAGATCTGTCGTCCGAAGACCCATCCCCGCACATTCCCTAGTGGTCATCGCGGCGAATACATCCGCGTCCAGCGACTGGATAATCTCTCCATCGCGGAAGACTAGCACACGATCGGCAAGTCCTTTCAAAAAGAAGAGTCGGTGCTCTGCAATGATGACCGTCTTGCCCTGCTCCTTCCATAGGGCGAGCGTCTTTCGCAGTGCCTTGATGCTCTCCATATCCAAGTTGGACGACGGCTCGTCCAGTACAATTACGTCGCTGCCTGCTACAGCTACGCTACCGCAGGCAATCTTCTGCTTCTCGCCGCCAGACAGTGCGAACATATTCCGTCTCAACAGCGGTTTTAGGTCGAGTAGCTCGGCTGTATTAGCAATGTTATGTTTAATTTGCTTTGGGTCTCGTCCCTGGTTTTCTGCGGCGAAGGCCAATTCACTCGTGGTATCTACATTGAAGAACTGGTTGCGAGGGTTTTGGAAGACGCTGCCCACGCGTTTGGCCGTCTCGTAGAGGGGCTGTGCGGTAACGTTTTTGCCCGCCAGCAGAACCTCGCCTTTCAGATTTCCCTCGAAGTAATGGGGAATGAGCCCGTTGACTAGTCGACAGGCAGTTGTTTTCCCACAGCCCGAGTTGCCAGTGAGGACAACGAACTCACCAGTTTGGATGGACAGGCTCACGTCTTTCAGGGCCGAACGCATCCGAACGCTTCCGTCCGAGTCCGTTACACGATAGGCATAATAGACGTCTTTGAACTCGATCATGTCAAGTCACCACAAACAGAACTAGTACTGCTATGAGCAGTGTCAGCAGGATATAGTCGCGTGCGCGGAAGCCGACCTCGCAGATGTGTGTGCGTCTCACGCTGCCGCCGAGCCCCTTAGTCAATGCTGCCTGCGAGAGCTCGTCGGCGATACGCACGGTACTCATCATGACGGGGACTAGTTCGTACTCTATGCGCTTCACGAAACCTGAATGCATACCGGTAACCTGCCGCATCCGCATAGCATCGGTGATGGCGCTATTCTCTTCGGCGATTGTTGGAAAGAAACGGAACATCACTGATAAGGGAATCGTCACTGTAGACGGTATGCGCATACGTTCCATAGCGGCGATGAACTCGGCAACAGTGGTGCTCTGCATCACACAGTACCCCATCACGATGGGTGCAAGGAATCGTGAGATAAGCCCACCTAATATCATGACAATCATGTTGAGTGCACCGCTGGTTAGTCGGAAGGCTGCACCCTCCATTAATAATGCGAAGACATAGAGCGCTGTGTAAACTGCAGCGAACTGCCAACGTTGGAGTGCCAAGAGCCCGAGCAGCGGCAGGATGCAACAGACTAGACGCAGCCAGAAGTCGATACCGACGATGCTGCCATCAATCATCACGGAACTTACGGTCAGAATGGCGAGCAGTCCAACCCTGGGATCCAGAAGCGAACGCTCGCCAGTGATTTGGAATGTACTTAACTCAGCCTGCATCAGGCCATGCCCGCCTTCCTGAAGTGCTTCTTCAGTACTGCTGAGCCCATAAGACCGCCGATAATGCCGCCCACAAAGCACAGCGCGATCAATACGAACAACGCCCAATCTGGTGTGAGGCTGGCAAGGGTGTCTACGTAGGCTTGACCGTAGCTACTGACAAGGCCGGCAAGGTAGTTGTCGCGATAGCTGAAGAACAAGGGTAGCGCCATGCCTATCATCCACAAGGAAAGAATGCCAGAAGAGAGTACACAGGATTTCACACTCTTGTATTGGCCAGCCTTAAGGATCAGGTCGGCGCACAATCCAGCAGCAATTGCGATGAAGAGTACCGGCCAAGGTCGTCCCATCACCAGCTCCAGCAGGCCTAGGATAAGTGCCATGATGGTTACCATGCCAAATTTCTTCGCCCTTGTGAGGAAGAGCATATACGGGATTCCCGCAACGATGGGGCAGATGGCAGGAAGAAGAACCAACAGGATTGGGATATACCCGATGAAGCTGACGACGAAAAACACCATGAAGTAGAGTGAGGTGAACACGCCAATATTGATGAGGTCCTTTACGGCAAGTTTGTTGTTTTCTTCCATGTTTTTCCTCCTTTTGCTTATTTGTCCATGAAACTACGCATGGAAGCTCTTTTTTGGACCATGTCCGCGTAGATGCCGCCTTGCGTTATGAGCGTCTCGTGGCCCCCGCGCTCGACGATTTGTCCGTCGTTCACCACCAGAATCTGGTCAGCACCAGCGATTGTGTGTAGGCGGTGAGCGATGACCAGCACGGTCTTGTTATTCACGAGCTCAGATATTGCATCCTGGATGTACCTCTCGTTATCCGCGTCTACGCTGGCTGTGGCCTCGTCCAAGACGACGATGGGGGCGTCCTTGAGAATGCAACGCGCAATGGAGATGCGCTGCTGCTCACCGCCGGAAAGTGACATGCCGCCCTCGCCGACCATTGTGTTGAAGCCTTGTGGCAGTGCCATGATAAAGTCGTAGCATCGGGCCTTCTTTGCAGCCGTGTACACTTCTTCTTTTGAGGCGTCCGTGCGACCCATGGCGATGTTGTTATATATCGTGTCTTGGAACAAGTAGACCCGCTGGAATACCATGCTGATATTGTCCATTACCTGGGCAAGCGGTACCTCGCGGATGTTCTTACCGCGAAGTCGTATACTGCCTTCTCGCACATCCCAGAAGCGAGCGAGAAGGCTGGCGATGGTTGATTTTCCGCCGCCAGAGGGTCCGACGAGTGCCGTCATGGTGTTACGTTGCGCTACAAAACTGATTTTGTGAAGGACATCTTTGTTGTCGTAGGCAAAGCTGACGTCCTCAAACTCGATTTCTGGTGAGCCGTTGGCTGGGATTGCCTTGTTGCCGCTGTCCGAAAGCTCTGGTTCAGCAAATATTGCCTCAATGCGATCTAAGCAGGCGTCCATCACGGTGAGCCGAGCTACCTGCCCGTAAAAGGCTTTGAGCGGCCTGAACAGCTCGAACACAAACAGCAGCATACCGATGAAGAAAGCAAGCGATAGAGATTCTCTTTGGTATAGCAGCCACATGGCGCCGAGCATTGTGGCGCTGCCAATCCCGCAGGTAAGGTTGAGCGCCTTCGCCCACGGTTTGAAATCGAATTCGAAGCTCAAGTTCTTGTCGCATGATGCTTGGAAGCTTTCCGTTAACTCCTTAGACTTCTCACCCAGCATGTTGTAGGTCTTGATGATGCCCATGCCCTCAGTGAAGTCGATGACAGCCTCGGTGAGCTGCTGACTTGTTTCTTGGCGCTCGTTGGAGTGTATCAGCGTATTCTTCTTCATAGCCTCACCGATGCAAAACACGATGCTGGTGATGAGCAGGCCAAGCAACCCTAGCCGCCAATCGAAGACGAACAGGAACAGGATGAAAATGACAGCGGAAAAGATGTAACTCATCAAGTCGGCCAGTACCATCATCAGGTTCTCTTCGATAAAGTTCATATCAGTGGAAAGAACGGAGCTTATACGTCCGATGTTGCCCTCCGTGAAGAAGCCCATAGGCATCTTCCGTAGGTGTTCACCTAGCTTTAGGCGCATGTTTGCAAAAATCTCGAAGCCGGCTGCGGACTGGAGCCGATCGGCGATGTTTTGGAACATGCACTGCAATGCGATGCAGGTTACGATCGCGATGCCCGCCCAGAGGCAGCTCATGTTCGTGACGGTGTTATTTAAAAAGCCCATGATCAGGAAGAACATAACCACGATGGGCGCTTTGCCCAGAAGTGCCTTCAAGAAAGAGCACACGGCGGCCCCGTAGATCCTCCTGCGCAAGTCCTGCGCAACCTTCAGGATTCTGCTGATGAATGCGATCATGCCCTTACCTCCCATGCGGCGCTCTCCTGCGCAGCCGCCCACAGGCGTCGGTATTCCTCCGAAGCGTCCAGCAGCTCTTCGTGCGTGCCTTGCGCATCTATGGTGCCGTCTTTTAGCACAACTATCTTGTTCGCCCCTGTAATGGTGTGCAACCGGTGGGCGATGACCAACACAGTCTTGCCCTTTATAATCTCGGAGATGGCGGCGTTCATCTTCTCCTCGTTTTCCGGGTCGATGAATGCAGTTGCCTCGTCCAGCACGATGACCGGAGAATCCTTCAGTAATGCCCGCGCGAGAGAGATGCGCTGTCGCTCGCCGCCGGATAACATCTTTCCACCATCGCCTGCGGGCGTGTCGATTCCTTGGGAAAGACGCGCAAGGAACTCATCGCATTGTGCACGGTGGGCAGCTTCTAACACCTCCTCACGGCTGGCCTCAGGTCGGCCAATGAGGATGTTCTCGTACAGACTGGTGTTGAACAGGAACTGCTCCTGAGAAACGTAGGAGATCTGATCGTTCAGTGCCTCGATGCGCATGTCGGTTAGGTCCTGCTCGCCCAGTGTGATGCGCCCGCTGTCAAGGTCGTAGAAGTGTACCAGCAGCTTTGCCAGGGTGGATTTCCCGCTGCCGCTCTCGCCTACAAGTGCCGTCATGGTGCCTTCATTCAGTTCCAGGTTGATGCCATGGATGACCTCGGTATCCTTGTAGGTGAAGTGCACGTTCTCGAAACGGATATCGTGGTTTGCGCCCTCAAAGCTGCGCTCGGATTGCTTGAGCGCAGGATGCTCAATGAGCTTCTCCAGCTCGTCGATCTTGTAGTTGAGTTGCGGGAACTTACCGCCGAAGCTCATGGCCTTCAGCAGTGGTGACCCCACTGCAAACGACATGCACACAACTAGGATGAGGTTGGCCAGCGTGCTCCAGCCCTGTAACACAAACCAAGCACCGACGGGAATCGTGAACAGTGCCACACAAGGGATGATGCTGGAATAGAGCGCCATCCAGGGCCAGCAGACCTTGTACCACGCCAGCGTGAAGTCGCGGTAGCTCGTGATGTCGGTCTTAAAGCGCTTATAGCTTTCGCCGTCGCGGTTGAAGATCTTTACGACCTCCATGCCGTTGATGTACTCGATGATGGTGTTGTTCATCTTTGCTGCTGAGCCGTAGTAGGCGTCCATGCGACTCATGCCCGCCTTGTACATCATGCCCATGGCCAGCAGGCCCAACGGCAGGGAGGCGATGCATAGCAGGGCAAGTTTCCAGTCCACGAAGAACATGGCTAAAATCACAATAACTGGTACGAGCAAGTTTCCGATGCCTTCGGGAATGGCGTGCGCAAGCAAGATCTCGATGGTTTCGATGTCATCGGTGAACATCTTTTTGATGCGTCCGTTGCCTAGTTCACGAATGGTGCCAAGCGGCTGCATCTCCAGCTTTTGCTGCAGGATGGTGCGGATATTCTTCAACGTGTTATAGGCACAGATATGGGAATATTCAAGGCCTTTCACATACAGTACCGCGTTGCCCGCCAGACACACCGCTGTACACGTCACTATTAGCAGCACGTATCCCATTTCCAGCGATTGTCCTGCGATTAGTGGAACAAGGATTTGATACAGGAAGAAGTATGGGACGACGCCCAACACGATGGCGATGCAGACGCACGCCACTGCCTTGTATGTGTAGCCCATGTATCCTTCCATGTATGGTCGGACTTTTTCAAACACTGAATCACCTCTCTTAGTTAGATTTATCTAACTCGATAGATAAAAAATAAACCCTTCTTCATCAGGCCTTCGGCTCCGAAAAGCCAAGGGCGCGATGCCAATCGATGAATTGGATGGTCAGCTGACAGTGGAGCCGGATTTCCTCGTCGGTGAAATCATGTATGAAAGGTTCGAACATCGTGCTCCAGAATGCGGTTGTCAGCACGTGAAGTTCCCGCGGAGTGATGCCGACTCTGACAAGGCTGCGATCTGCTGCTGCTTGATAACACTTGTAGGTTTCCGCGCATACTTTTTCGACAAGTTCGTGTTGGAAGTCCTGATAGCGCGTTCCCTCCGAGCACTTGACGAGCAGTGTGAAGCCATCTTTTCGGGCGATCATGAATTCGAACCACCAGTCCATATAGCCTTCGGTTAGCGTCCACATGTCGTAGAGCTGATCATCTGTCATTGTGGAGTAATTGATGCTCTTGGATGCAATGACCGCGTCGATATCGTCCACGGTAGGCTGCACCAGTGCTTGGAAAAGGTCTTCTTTTCCACCGTAACGCTTGTACAACGCTCCCGTTGTGACGCCAGCCTTCGCGCAAATTCTACGCAGAGATGCGTTAAGGAAACCCTTTTCTAGAAATTCTTCTTTTGCACTCTCCTTAATCATTGGATCAATTGCTTTATCGAAGGTTGCCATACTGCTCCTATGTGCAGATTTCAAGGGTGATAACATTGTTATCACAGTAAGTTAATGCTTGCTAACTTACATGTCAACCATGATTTTCTTGCGGCATTACGTTGGGACTGTTTGGGCGTTGGACGATATACAGTCTCTTTCGAAATGAAGTCATGACGCGCTGCTGAGTAGGTGACGAGGCAAGATAAGAGGGTCTTTTCATGGCAACTGCTTGCTGCAGCTGCCCGAATATCTTTCTATCCGCTAAAGTATTCAAGAATGTATTTGCAAGAGAAGAGGCTTACATGACTCAAACTACCCAGACACCTAAGTTCTCGAGCGCGCATTTTATTGGTATCGGCGGCGCAGGCATGAGTGGTATTGCGCTTGTTCTTTTTCAGCGGGGTTGCAAGGTTACAGGTTCGGATCTCAAGAATTCGCGTTACGTGCGTGACCTAGAGCATGCAGGTATTGATGTTCGCATTGGTCATCAAGCAGCAACTATTGACGAGCTCAAGCCCGATGTGGTTGTTATTTCTACCGCAATCCCCGAGACCAATCCCGAGCTTGCTCGCGCGCGCGAGCTGGGTATTACCGTCTGGCGTCGCGCTCAGATGCTTTCTGCGTTAGGAGAGGGTGCAAAGACGATTGCCGTTGCTGGCACCCATGGAAAGACCACCACAAGCTCTCTGGTGGCTACGGCTCTTGATCATCTAGGTTGTGACCCTTCCTTCCTCATTGGTGGCATCGTTGAGGAATATGGCACCAATGGTCGCAATGGTTCTGGCGGCTACTTTGTTTGCGAAGCAGACGAGTCTGACGGCTCTTTCCTCTTTCTCAATCCCAATGTGGTTGTTGTAACCAATATTGAGGCTGACCACCTCGATCACTACGGTACGCTCGAGAATATCGAGAAGACCTTTTGTCAGTTCATGGACTTGGTAGGCAAAGAAGGCGCCATTATCATCTTTGGTGACAATCCCCACTATGTTGAGCTCGCCAAGTCTACAGGTCGTAAGGTTGTGACCTATGGTTTTGGCGAAAATGTTGACTATCGTTGTGTGCCCAGTGAGGCTCAGCGAGGTTTGCAGAGTTACTTTGATGTGGTCTGCCCTAGTGGTGTGACATTGCACTCTGGTCTGCATGCCAATCCAGGTAAACATAACATGGCAAATGCGACAGCGGCACTGGCTGTAGCAGGTGTTTTGAATCTTGATCTTGAAAAGGCAGCTGCATCTGTAGCCGAGTTCAGAGGTGCTCACCGTCGTTTTACTCATGTAGGCGATGCAGCAGGTATCACTGTGGTTGATGATTATGGACATCACCCCACTGAGATTGAGGCTACTCTTACGGCTGCTTCCAAACTTGACTTTGAACGTGTTGTCTGCGTTTTTCAGCCGCATCGCTACAGCAGGACTCAGGCGCTGGCTAGTGAATTTGGCACTGCTTTTGATAATGCTGATGTGCTCGTAGTTACTGACGTTTTCTCTGCTGGTGAAATGCCAATTCCTGGTGTTTCGGGCAAGACGGTTGCCAATTCGGTCAAGGGCAATGGGCATGTTCAACAGGTAGAATATCAGCCTAGTCGCCGTAAGCTTATTTCCCAGCTTGTCCAACTATGTCGTCCGGGTGATTTGGTGATTACTCAGGGTGCAGGCGATATCACTCAGGTGGGGCCAGCTTTGCTTGATGCTCTGCGAGAGCGTGATATGGAAGGGACAACCGAGGGCGAGTGAGCGTATTTAATGCCTATATAGCCCTTCTGGGGAAGATAAATGGTGAGGTCAAGCGAGACGTGCCTTTGTCTCGCTTGACTTCTCTGCGCATTGGTGGTGCGGCAGCGCTTTATGTTGCCCCACGTGACTATGCGGCACTTTCACGTACGATAGAAGTGCTAGGCACTCAGAAACTGCCTTGGGTTATTTTAGGTCGTGGGTCATCAATACTTGCTTCTGATGAGGGCTATCGTGGTTGCGTTATTGTCCTGACAGGTGAGTTTGACGAGCTTAGTGTAGATGGTTCAACTGGCATTGTGACTGCGGGCGCCGCCACGCGTCTGGGTAAAACCTGTTCGGCTGCCCTTACAGCAGGACTTTCTGGTATGGAGTTTCTCGCAGGTATTCCTGGTAGCGTAGGCGGGACACTCTCAATGAATGTAGGTACTGAGCGTTGCTGGCTTAATAGTATCGTGCATGATGTAGTGAGCTTTAAGCCTGGTGGGGGGCTTGTTCGTCGCCAAGCCGTAGAGATTGATTGGGGCCGTCGTTGGTGCTCTTTGCCAGCAGATGAGATTATCCTTGAAGTTAGTTTTTCTTTGCAGCCAGCTAAGGCAGAGACGATTGCTCAGGAGATGGAAACTCATCTTGCTGAGCGCAGAATTTTACCTTTAGGTGCTCAGAGTTGTGGGGCGCTTTTTGTAGAACCACACGCTGCTTCGGTACATGAATTGGTGCGGCGCTGTGGTTTGCGCGGAGCTCGTGAAGGTGGCGCACAGCTGCATCCCAGCCAAGCAAATTATGTGGTCAATCGCGGTGGAGCGTGCACTGCTGATGTACTTGCTTTGATGAATCGTGTACATAGTGAAGTCTTGGCGTATAGTTCCGTTGATTTACGTTCCGAGGTTAAGCTCCTCGGTTTTGAGGTATAGGGGAGTCACGCATGGCTCAAGACAACACACCCAAAAAGCCAACTCCTCGCAAGCCTACCCCGCGAAGCAAAGCTTCTGTGACTGTGGGTCGCAAGAAGAGTGCACCTAAGCTTTCGGTACCTGCTAGCAGTACAGGTTCACGCCTACCTAAAGTGGGCAAGCGTTCTGCTCAAACAGGGCGCCTACAAACCCCTTCGACGGCAGTTGCGGCGGCTCCTAAAAAGAAGCAAATCTTTGCCGCCCCATCTCCTGCCGTACGCCGCAAGCAGCGTCAGTCAGCAACACAGCCTGATGAGGGTACGCGGCATACACCAACCCTCAAGGGTGTAGCCATTGCGGTTATTGTAGTGGCCACGCTCGCTGTTATCGCTGTTATTGCGCTTACCATCCTCTCACATACAGCCGTCTTTACTATTAACAATGTGGTTGCGACCTCTAGTGAGCATGTCTCTGATAGCAGTATCGTGCGCCTTGCTCAAGTAGAAGAGGGAGCAACGCTGCTCAATCTTGACGCTGACAAAATTGAGGAAAACATCAAGCGTAATCCTTGGGTTGCTGAGGTACATCTGTCGCGCGTCTTTCCTTCGACCCTAAAGATTACAGTGACCGAGCATAAGGTAAGAGCCTTGGTCATTATGAATGGCAGCGAGGTTGTGTGGTGTTTGGGCGACGGTGGTGTGTGGTTAGAACCCATCTCGGTCAAAGCTGAGAGCGGTGAAAGTTTCAAGGCCGCTGTACTCAAAAAGGCTCAGAGTATGGGAGCTCTGCTTATTGCAGATTCACCTGCAAAGCTCAATCCGCGTGCTGGCTCTAAGGCCACAGCCGAGAGTCTGCAAGCTGCTATCAAATTTGAGGAAGGCTTTACCGAAGAGCTTTCAAAGCAGATCTTGAGCTATTCTGCACCGTCTGCAGCGAGCGTGAGTTGTACGCTCAAGTCAGGCGTTACTGTTTCTTTGGGTAAGGCAACAGATATTACTGCCAAGGAATCAGTTATCTTGGCTTTGCTCAAAAAGCATGCGGGCAAGATTACCTATATCAATGTCCGCGTAGCAAGTAATCCGTCATATCGCATGGTTGACTCGGATAATGTCCAAGAGGGAACTGGAGCCTTAGGTGAAGGCGCCAGTGCTGATGACTCTGTCATTGCAGCAAATTCCAGTGGGTCAAAGACTCAGGATGATGCGAGCTCTGATGAGGGTAGTAGTGATGTGTCTGATGAGAGTGGCCAGAGCCCTGAAGGCGACAATGACAACTCTCAAGCAGATTCAAGTTCCACAGATGAGTCAAGTCCTGAAGCTTAAAGTATCTACCTTGAGACTTTTGGCACATTTGCAGCTAAAGGATTTAAGAGTCCACGTTAAGACTGGACAGATGGTTAAATAAGCCGCTTTTTCCTGCAATTTCCACAATTCAAAAATTTTACTTGACGTGACTCCGTGCATGTGCAAATATAACGCGCTTTAGAACAAACATCGAGGTCAACTTGAGGTTTAGGGTTTCTCGAGCTTTTCTAAAGTGCGTTCTGCCGCGCAAGCGGCGATGCACGGAGGCGCGGCAGAAAGAAGTACTACATGGCAAAAAACAGGAATGTACGTAAACGCAACACACATGCAATACAGGCACAGACGCACCAAAGAGTCGCACAACAAGCAACAGGAGGTCCTACCATGACGAACGACGATAACCTCAACAATTACCTTGCAGTCATCAAGGTGGTTGGCGTCGGCGGCGGCGGCACGAACGCTGTCAACCGCATGATCGAAGAGGGAATTCGTGGTGTCGAGTTCGTGGCCATCAACACGGACGCACAGCAGCTTGCCATTTCCGATGCTGACATCAAGGTCCACATTGGATCCGATTTAACCAAGGGTCTGGGTGCTGGTGCTCGCCCTGAGGTTGGTGCTGAGGCTGCTGAGGATTCTCATGATGAGATCAAGGCTGCACTTGCTGGCTCCGATATGGTCTTTATTACAGCCGGCGAGGGTGGCGGCACAGGCACGGGAGCCGCTCCCGTTGTTGCCGATATTGCAAAAAATGATCTGGGCGCTTTGACCGTTGGCGTTGTAACTCGTCCCTTTACCTTTGAGGGTCGTAAGCGTTCTGCTAATGCCGTTGACGGCATCGAGCAGCTTTCTGAGAATGTCGATACCCTCATTGTTATCCCCAACGATCGCCTTCTCGATCTTTCTGAGAAGAAGACCACGATGCTTGAGGCGTTCCACATGGCAGATGATGTCCTCTGCCAAGGTACCCAGGGTATTACCGACCTCATTACTGTTCCCGGTTTGATTAACCTCGACTTTGCAGATGTCACCACCATCATGAAGGGCGCTGGCACCGCAATGATGGGTATCGGTACTGCTTCCGGTGACAATCGTGCAGTCGACGCTGCCGAAGAGGCCATTTCCAGCCGTCTGCTTGAGAGCTCTATTGATGGCGCTACTCGCGTCCTGCTTTCCATTGCTGGCAACAAGGACTTGGGTATCCAAGAGATTAATGATGCTGCAGACGTTGTCGCTAAAAATGTTGACCCTGAGGCCAACATCATCTTTGGTACCGTTGTTGACGAGAGCCTTGGCGATCAGGTTCGTGTGACCGTTATCGCTACTGGTTTTGATGGTGGCAATGTCCAGGAGAAGCTGCCTGAGATGAATGTTGACCGTAGGTCTTCTCGCTCAAGCCGTCCTGCCACTTCTAGCTCTCGCAGTACTCAGAACACCACCCGCAACTCCACTCCTCAGCAGTCGGGCAATGACAAAGCTTTTGACATTCCCGATTTCCTCAGGAACAGCCGCATCTAGTATGCAAGCGCCGACTCTTTCCCGTCACGAGTCGTATGGTGTGACCCTGCTTGGCGATTTTGCTCGTCCTGGCGGGGTCACGCTTGCATTTACGGAACGCACAGGTGGCCGTTCACTGTCTCCCTTTGCTTCTCTTAACTTGGGGGATGCCTGTGGCGACGAGCCAGAGGTAGTGAACGCCAATCGCAGGCTTGCTCTTGAGGCATTGGGCTGTGAAGACTATGCAAATAAACTCATCAATCCTCATCAGGTACATGGTGATCATTTAGTTGTTTTGAGTGAGAAGGATAACGAAGCGTGGTCTGCAGCTTTTGCCGAGGCGCGAGCCGGTGCTGATGGCGTCATCTGTACCGTACCCAATGTGCCCGTTTTGCTTTGCTTTGCTGACTGTGTGCCTGTCATTCTCGTGTGTTCAGGTGGCTTTGCAGTAGTGCATTCAGGTTGGCGAGGAAGTATTGCGCGTATCTCCCAAAAAGCGGTATCTGTGCTCTGCGCAAAGACGGGAGTGTGTCCCCGCGAAATCAATGCGTACGTGGGTCCGCATATTGGACGGATGGACTATGAGGTGTCCGCTGATTTGGCTAAGCGTTTTATAGGTGAGTTTGGTGAGGCAGCGGCGGCTGACGTGCGCCATTTGGATTTGGGCTTTGCCGTGCGTGCGGCTTTGCTTGATGGGGGAGTTATTCCTGAGCGCATTGTTAGTGTTGAGGAATCAACAGCGAGTACGACAGGTCGCTTCTTTTCGTATCGCGCCGAGCACGGTCACTGTGGCCGCCATGGTGCACTAGCTTTTATGGCTGCAGAATAGCTTTTGTAGAGGAGGGAAGTGTAATGAATCCGCTTATCGATCAGAGTTACCGTGCGTCTGAGGATTACGAAACCTTCCTCATTGCGCGTCGTGCTGAAATCGTAGAGCGTATCGAGGCTGCTGCTCGACGTGTTAATAGAGATGTGGCCGAGATTTCTTCCATTGCTGTCTCAAAAACGGTTGATGTGCCTCAGCTTGTCTCAGCATATATGGCGGGCTATGAATGCTTTGGTGAAAACCGTCCACAAGAGCTCAGGCGCAAATTGGGACTGCTGGCAGATGTGCCTGGCCTGCCGCGTCAGCGCTTTCATATGATTGGCAACCTGCAAAAAAACAAAATCAATCAGGTGCTGGATTGTGATGTTGAGCTTGTGCATTCAGTGTCGTCTCTTGAGCTGGCTCGTGCGATTTCTAAGCGTGCACAAGCTCGGGACAAGCAGGTTGCTATTTTGCTTGAAGTTAACGTATCTGGTGAGCAATCCAAGTCGGGAATGACAGTGGTTGAGGCGCTGATGTGCGCCAATGAAATCGCAGCTCTACCTGCGCTTTCGCTTGAAGGCTTGATGACCATGGCACCGGCAGGAAATAGAGACGAGGCGCGGCAGACTTTCTCGGGTCTACGTGAACTTCGTGATCACCTGCATAAGGTGACAGGGTTGCCTTTAGAGATACTTTCTTGTGGTATGAGCGGTGATTTTGAGATTGCCGTGGAAGAAGGGGCGACCCTGTTGAGATTGGGTCGTGTGGTGTTTAGCCCTGACTTTCATTTGGAATAGTGGGGCAGAGTGGGTACGACCGTCTTGTTTGAGACGTGCTATATGAGTGAATGAGTGAAATTTGCGGCTTGCCGCGTGGAAGAAGGAGTAGGCGATGGGTTTTCTAGACAACTTGAGGGATAAATTCCAGCAGAACCGCGGTGACGAATATTACGATGATCAGGATTACGATGATGGTTACTACGACGATGAGCCCGAAGAGAATACCTCCGAGCACGTAGGTTTGCTTGGCAACTCTCGTCGTCCTGAGCCCGAGAGCGTCTCGGTTTATACTCGCTCTGGTCGTCCTGTTGCAGGAGGTGCCCCCGCTCAGACCGCGCCAGGCTATGGTGACTATCGCAGCGAAGAGCGTAGTGTGACGCCTCGCTCCCATCGTCCCTACGATGAGGACAGTTATGCAGCTCCTACGAGCCGTGACTATGGCATGGATGATAGTAGTGCCAGCAGCAATGTGACTCCTGGCGATTTGGGCGGCAGGACTATTGCTCGTCCGAGCTCTAGCGTACTTCCTCCCTATGTACTCAAGCCTGCAGCGTATGACGATGTTCAGATGGTTGTTCGTCGTGTCCGTACCAACCAGCCCGTTGTGCTGGTTTTCCGTAATACCAATATTGAGGCCGCCAAGCGTATCTTGGACTTCTGCTTTGGGTTGGCCTGTGGTTTGGGCGGTGCCGTTCAGGAATTGGGCGACCGCGTTTTTGTTGTCCTGCCTGCTGGTATTGAGCTCTCTGATTCTGATATCGAGAAACTTGTCAACGACGGCGACTTGGTGAAGTAGCATGTCTCAGCTCGATTTTTCACTTGGGGTTATAGGCGCTGGCTCTATGGGCGCAGCTATTGTGCGTGGCCTGCTGGAAGCGGGAGCACTACCCGCTGAGCGCGTTTTTGTCTGCAACCCTGGTGAAGCAAAGCGTGCAGTTTTTGCTCAGCTTGGCTGCCCTGTGTATGCTGATGCTGCAGATCTTATGGCGGCTGATACCGATGTGGTTATTCTTGCGGTTAAGCCACAAGTGTTACCCGCCGTTATGGCCGAGATTGCCGATAGTGTGGCAGGGCGCTTGCTTGTTTCTATTGCGGCGGGTGTTCCTCTTGCCGTGCTAGAAGCAGCGCTACCTGGTGCGCGGGTACTACGCGTGATGCCCAATTTGCCCATTCAGGTGCGTTCAGGTGCCTCTGCACTCTGTGTGGGTACTTCTGCGACCTCAACTGACGTTGCGCGCGTCTCAGCTATTTTTGAGACGTTGGGCGCCTGTGCACAGATGAGCGAAGTACAGCTTAATGTCGAGGGTGCCGTCGTAGGTTGTAGTCCTGCTTTCTTTGCTTTGGTGATTGACGCGTTTACGCGTGCAGGCGTGCGCGCGGGACTTCCTGCGACGTCATGTCGAGAAATGTTGATTTCTACAATGGAAGGTGTTGCTCGTCAGTTGAGAGAAGGGGAAGAGCATCCCCGTGCATACATGGAAAAAGTGACATCTCCCGGTGGTACAACTGCTGAGGGTTTGCGGGCTCTGGAGCCAGCATTGGTTGAAGGCGCGTATACTGCTGTCGATGCAGCTCTTGCGCGCACGCGAGAGTTGGCTGGATAAGGAGCGCGAATGTTTGCATTTATTTCTTTTTTGATGAGAGTGCTTGATTTTTATGAACTGCTCATCGTTGTGTGGGTTATTTTAAGCTGGATTCCTCTGTCGGGTGATGGCATTATCGGTGACGTGGCAGGGGCGCTCGATAGGATTGTCCGCCCATATGTGGATATCTTTAGGCGTTTTATGCCAGTTGTGGGAGGCTTGGATTTTTCTCCCGTTATTGCGATGGTTATTCTCGAGGTCGTCAAACGCGGTCTTGTGGGTATACTCATATAAGCTTATGAGCATGAGTTTTGTGCTTGTGGGCAGACGTGGGCTTTGCTTGCTTTGTGCGGTATTCAATCCGAGCATGCCCAAGTGTACATGGCAATGTGCATTCGAGTAAAATTGCTGATAGTTTGCCTTGTAAGGCATGTATAGATGAAAGGGATAGAGATGGCAATCACACCAGCCGACATCGAACAACTTACCTTCTCTCCGTCTAAGAATGGTTATGACACCGAGGAGGTTGACGCTTTCCTCGATACACTTTCTGCTGAGCTTGACGCTATGCTGCAAAAGATTGCAGACCTCAAGTCTCGCCTGACCAACGCTGAGTCCCAGCTTGGTGCATCCCAGGCACAGGTTTCCGAGCTGCAGATTCAGCTTGAGAATGCTAATGTCGCCGCTGCCAATGCGGCTGCAGCTCCGGCTCCCGCCCCTGCACTCAATGCACTTGCTGCTTCCGAGAGTCAGATTTCCAAGGTCTTGATTGTGGCTCAGCAGAGCGCAGATAAACTGGTTGCTGATGCTCGTGAAAACGCTGAGTCCATTCGCAATGAGGCCGATCAAAAGGCTCGTGAGGTTATTCGTCAGGCACTTGCTGAGAAGCAGGCCGAGCTTGATGAGATTGATCGTCTCAAGCAGTCCCGTGAGGACTTCCGTGGCGAGTACAAGAAGCTTTTGCAGCACTTCATGGATGACGCTGACTCTGTCTTTCCTGCACGTGCGCTGCCCAACCCCAACGGTAGCGTTGCCGCACCTGTAGCTGCGCCTGTGGTTGCGCCCGTCGCGACTCCTGCCGCCGCTCCTCAGGATGCTGGTGCAACTGTACTTACCAGCAGCATTGGTGCCGCTACCCCTGTGACCTCTGCTGATGATTTCAACGACCTCGACTAGTTTTGGTTTTGACGTAGCGGTGTGGCAGCATTGATATTGTTGTCGCGCTGAAGCAGTTGTGTTGTCTGTGCTGTTGTGGCTACCAGCAGTAATGTCAACGTTCCGACCCCGTTTCTACGGGGTCGTTTCATTTTTGTAGCTCTGCTTCTCCAATCATCATTGTTTTGCTTGCCAAACGCCACACCTTCTTTCAAGCAGCACGGCCCTGCTTGCCAAAAGCCACGTTCTGCTTCAGATTGCACGGCTCCGCTTGCCAAACGCTACGGATTCTTTCAGTTGGAGCAGCCCTACGTGCCAAACGCCACGTTCTGTTTCAGAAAAAATGTCAAAAGCCACATATCTCTTCATTGCCATCGACGTTTGCGCAGGTAAATTTTTTGGACATGAAGAGATGCGTGGCTTTTGGCTAAAAAAGTGAAGTAGAACGTGGCTTTTGGCATTCGGTATGAAGCAGAACGAAGTTACGTGGCTTTGGAGTTGGGTGAGGAATCGTGAATCCTTTTAGAGTCGATGTGTGGTGCCACAAGCTTTTAGAGTCGATGTGTGGTGCCACAAACTGGCATAAGAATTAGGAACCTCGGGCGAGATGAGAGCGTGTGACAAGAAGAAATGCGAAGTGGGCCGATGAGCCGGGTTCTGTCGTGGACAATCATTTATCTACGAACGCCATTACTGGCGTTCTCTAGCACGCTACCCGAGCGCGGTGCGGGCAACACCATGGCGCTCCTATATGCGCTTGCTCCGGAAGGGGCTTGCCAAGCCACCCAGTTGCCCGAGTGCTGGTGGTCTCTTACACCACCGTTTCAGCTTTTCTCTCACTCGCCGAGGCGAGCAGCGGGAGTCTTCTTTTCTGCGGCGCTTTCCGTCGGGTCACCCCGCCTGGCTGTTAGCCAGCTTCCTGCCCTGTGGAGCCCGGACTTTCCTCATGACAGCATTACCGTTGCCGGAAAGCTGCCCCGCGATTGTCTGACCCACTTCGCACGAGCGATGATACCACGCGCAAGGGTGTTACTGCTGTGCAATTATTCACCTGCAGCTAGAGCATACAAATGCGCGAGATGATTAAGAGACGTTACAAAGCAGTTGTGTCCTGAGTTCTGAAATTTTTGGTCCCGGCCTCTATAAGTTATGATGAGTAAGTGCCGATGTGCACCGATCAGCGATTGTGTATGAAAGGGACTGGGAAGATGAGCCTCTTGGATAAATTTCGTAAGACAAATGCGGCAGAAAAGCCCGAGACGATTGCGTTGCAGCTTGCTCCAAATACTGTTGTGGCACCTTGTTCGGGTAAGGGTGTATTGATGGCAGACCTGCCCGATCCAGTTTTTGCGAGTGGAGTTATGGGAGCGTCTTATGGCATTGAACCTGTGGGTGATGTGCTGTATGCACCAGTTACAGGTACGGTGACTGCAACAACTCCCACCTTACATGCGCTCGGACTTGAAAGCGATGATGGGGTAGAGGTTCTGCTTCATATTGGTGTGGATACAGTGACCCTACGAGGCGATGGCTTTGAGTCTTTTGTCTCTCAAGGGCAGCATGTCATTGCAGGTGAGGCACTGATGCGTTTTGATCGCAATAAAGTTAAGGCAGCGGGTTTTGCAGATACCATTATTACTGTTGTCACCAATTCTTATGATTTTGCGCAGGTAGATACCATTGAAGCGCATGATGTTGAGGTTGGGCAGACGATTATACATATCACTCGAGCCGAGGCATAAATGTCGCCTATGTCACGGTCATCATATTTGACTTTGCCTTCTGGGCGAGAACTCAATTCCGAACTCATTGATAAGCGGAGTCGTTTTATTGCTCAGCTCGTTCATGTGGACAACGAACGTGCTGCTGACGAGTTTGTTGAGCAGATCCGCGCACGTCATCACGATGCGCGCCACCATGTACCCGCGTGGATATTATCCGATGGTAGGGAGCGTTGTTCGGATGATGGAGAGCCGCGAGGTACGGGTGGCATGCCAGTGCTAGAGGTACTGCGTGGTGCAGGTTTGGTAGATGCGTGCTGTGTGGTAACTCGCTATTTTGGTGGTACGTTGCTGGGGCCGGGCGGTTTGATGCGTGCTTATTCTGGGGCAACTAATCAAGTGGTTCAGCGGGCGCGCGAGGAAGATGCGATTGTCGAGATGACACTGGTAACCCCTGTGACCTGTGTTATTCCCTATGCGGTTTACGGACGAGTAGAACGTCTTGTTCAAGATAATGGTGGCAAAATTCGCGACAGCATTTTTATGGAAGATGTGCAGCTCAATTGCGTATTTCGTGCGGGAGATGAGATAGCATTTATCGAAGCAATGCGTGAGCTTGCAGCAGGGGATGAGCTTTGTAGTGTTGGCGAGTCTCGCTTTGCCGAGTTTTAGCCTTCAGATGCCGAACGATAGAGTGCCAATATGATTCAATTTCTAAAATTAGTTAATTAAAGTAGGCGGGGACATAGATGTTGGAAGTTGAGTCACTGTCCGATATATATACGGTACGACAGTTAGATAATAAAGATGTTTATAAAGTTTTAGAGCTTGAAAAGGGAAACCCCTTATATTTTGAATTTGCCCCTCCTGCCCCCTCAGTTGATAGCATTCTTGATGATATGAGGGTTCTTCCTCCCAATATGAGATATGAAGATAAATACTATGTTGGATATTTTGATCACGTTTCATTAGTTGCAGTAATGGATATTATTGTCGGCTATCCGCAAAAAGAGACGATTTTTATTGGCTTCTTCATGATGAACAAAGTCTTTTCAGGGCGAGGTATTGGAAGCAGAATAATCGCTTATGCACTGAATAAGTTTTTAGAGATGGGATATTCTAAAGCAAGATTGGGATATATGAAGAATAATATGCAAAGCAAATCGTTTTGGTATAAATGCGGTTTTATTGAGACAGGAGAAGAGGTAGAGATTGACAGGGGGACGGTTGTTGCGATGGAGAAAGTACTGTAGGTGAGTATCAAGAGGTGTTGACTTGTATTAGTGCCTCTCAATTAGGCGCATTTTTTATCCTATAGAGATAAGCAAAAAACCCGCAGGCCACATGTTCTGACCTGCGGGTTTTCTGACTTGTATAGTTTGCTTTTAGGGCTGTAGCTTTTAGGCCTTTGGAGCAACCGCAGCAGCGATAGCCGACCAAGGATCTACATCCGTAGCAGGTGTTTCGTCCCACTGACGCAGAGTTTCGGCGTCGACAAACTCTCGACGTACAGATACCTCACCACCATACAAACGGAACCAATCAGCAGAAACTACCAAGTATCCGTCCTTACAAGCATCCTTACCCCAACTATTTTCAACACGCCAAGCCACGGGTTCGCCCTGCTCATCTAGCTCAACACCCTGGAAGGTCATAGCGTGGGTCAGAGAACTCTCGCGCATGTCGTACATGTCAGCGCGCTCCATCGATAAATCCACATCAAAGAGCGCGTCGTAATCCATGGTATCTAGCGCCAAAATTCCAGGGAAGTCCTCAATGCCACGAGGGAATTCCTGCATGACATCACAAGCCATCTCGCAAGGCACGCCTGCCTTAAGTGAAGCAATGGCTGCCTGCTCAAGCGTGTGCTGATCGACGTTGAGCATGCGAAGTTGCTTTGCACCTTCGACACTATCCATGTAGCGAATATGCCAAGCAGTGCCAAAGGGACGAGTCTCGCCTGGAATTGAAACAAGTTCTACATAGTCCTGAGGGTCTACTGGTACATAGCGCTCGGCAAACTCGCGCGGAGTGATACCACGGTCGCGTAGAACGCGGCGAGGCTTGTCATCGTCTTTATTTTTGCTATCAGCATCGTCTGCAGCTTTTGAGTCATCCTTGCGGTCATCGCCGGTCTGCTCGTATACCTTTGTTTCGTCTACCTTGGCATTCTTTCCTACAGACTGAACAAAGTCAAAGCGCACAGGTGGCTCACCCAGACACACCGCAAGAAGGCGCCATACTTCCTCAAGCATTTTCTCCTTTTCGGTGCGTAATGTTGCCTCGTCAGCACCCTCGGCATGCATCGCACGCAGAATGCTCGCATCGCGATGCAGCAGGCGCTCGAGCTGAGTATTCATTTGGGTGGAATCCTTAGAGCAGGCAGACTCGGGCATTGCATCCTTGGGAACAATGCCCCACTTGCTCACGAGATTCATTGCGTAGGGGTAGTAGCCACCATCACCCACGCCCTCCTCAAGTACAAAGCAGAGCGCGCGGTCATCAATGGGCTTATCTATCAGAGAAATGACATTTTCAAGCATGCTGTTGGACTTCTCTAGCTTGTCGTAGAACATGCCAAATGCTTGCGAAAACTCAAACGTATCAACATCTAGGAGCTTCATCGTGGCGGCACGCAGCACGTTAAATGAGGAAAACATCCAGCAGCGACCAGAGTGGCGTTGGTTGGTAACCTCGCCTGTTTTTGGGCGACTAACCGAGAATGTGTCGTGATAGGTGCGTAGGGTAGAGGCATTACGCGCGGCTTTCATAATGTTGTCAGAAGTAACAGCATTGCGAGCGACGCGGTTGCCGCGATTGGCCAAAAACTCCTCGCGACGCTCGTCAGACCAGCTGGGGTCGATTGCGGATTGAGTCATTTTGAACTCCTCCTTGAGATAAATATTTCATGTAAAAGCGGAGGCACTGCTTATCCTTTTTGACAAGCAGCGCCTCAAGACAGAACTAATTGTTAGTGGCAAAGCGCCAGCGAACCCATGGGATCCCAAGGTGCAAGTACGGTTGCTTCCTCGGTCTCATAGATGGTGCGTTCCTCATCGTTGAGGTACTTCTTGTCCACAACAATTTGGAAGACGTACTCGTTAAACCAGTCGTCAGATAGGGTATCAAAGCCATCGCGACCATGATCTTTGCCCCAGCTATTTTCGACCTTCCAAGACTGGGGTTTACCGTTAGTATCCAGGCGAACGCCTTCAAGCACCATAGCGTGGGTCATCAGGGACTCGCCGTAATCCAGACGTTCTGCCTTGGTAAGACCGCCTTCCACCGTCATGCCAAGCAACCCGTCGATATCGAGAGCAGCGGTATCCATGATGCCCTCATTTCGCAGATAGGACTGGTTGACATCGCAGCCAAACCATACAGGTAGATCGTCGCGCATCTGAGCAATAGCGAGTTCCTTGAGGCGATCGATAGGGAGGTTGAGGTAGCGCACACCGCCCGCCTCGATAACGTTGCCCAGACGTGACACGGTGAAGCTGTGACCAAAGGGCTTATCGGCAGTAGGAGCAGAAATCAGCGAGACATAGTCGGAAACCTCCATGCCTACAGCCGCCTTAAAGAACTCCTGTGGGGTGAAATGACCAGAGATAGCCTCGACCAGCTGGTCGTCTTTGTCGCGAACACGGGACTCAAAGCTCTCAGGAGGCGTGCCCAAGCAAATGGCAAGCAGATGCCAAACCTCAGAAATCATCTCGGTACGCATTGCTTCAAGGTCATCCGTGCTTGCTCCGGCAGCGGCAGTCTCACGCAGTCGCTTGGCGCAGCTGCGCAGGTAGCGAGTTAGATAGCCGTCCATATCGCGGGTATTTTTGGAGCAGGCAGTCTCGGGCATGGCCTCCTTGGGGACAACACCATATTTTTCTACCAGTGCACGGAACATATCCCACTGACCACCATCGCCGATAGGGTCAGTGAGCAGGTAGGACACGAGGCGGCCATCCAAAGGCTCATCGAGCGTATCGAGGATATTGGATAAAAACCAGTTGGACTTCTCCAATTTGTCGAAGAACAGGGGATATGCCTGAGAAAGCTCAAAGGTCTTGAGGTTGTATTTTTTGATGGTGCGGAAGCGCATGGTATTGAGGCTGGCAAACATCCAGCAGCGACCAGAATGCATTTGGTCGCAACGCTCGCCCTGCTTGACTTCAATATCAAAGCCGAGTGCGTTTGCTGCAATGCCCTCGGGTATGCGAGCAGCCTCACGCAGACCCATAGAGCTGGTAGCATTTTTTGCAATCTGAGCCGCGCGGTCAGCAGCGAAATCCTTTCGCGCTTCGCTTAGGGCATCTGCGCCAATGGCGCGTAAACTTTCGTTTTCACTTGCCATATGACCTCCAATAGTCAATAACAGCTGTTGTGAGTACATCCTCAATGAGAATAGCACCAGGCACTAACAACGAGTCGGCGGTATACTGGTTCTACCGAAAATGCAGCGACTTTTTTACGCGCCAGCAACCCGCACTTTTGCTGAGGAAGGAAGTTGAATGCCTCTCGCGACATCAGACATCTCTCTTAAGCTCCCGAGACCTGCTCTGCGTGTAATTGAGGCGCTAGAATCTGCAGGTTTTGAGGCGTGGGCAGTTGGTGGCTGGGTGCGCGATGCCTTGTTGGCAAGGACAAGCCATGATGTTGATGTAACTACTTCAGCTAGCTGGCAGGAGTCAAAACGGGTACTTTTAGCTGCGGGAATGGCAGTGCACGAGACGGGCACGGCGCACGGCACTATTACAACTGTTTGCGATTTTATGCCTATTGAGGTTACAACCTATCGTGTTGAGGGTAGTTACAGCGATCATCGACATCCCGATGAAGTATGCTTTGTCCGCGATGTTTGCGATGACCTAGGGCGGCGCGATTTTACGATTAATGCAATGGCATATCACCCTGTTCGTGGTCTGCTTGACCCCTATGGTGGGCAAGCAGATCTTGAGCGAGGTTTGATATGCGCGGTCGGGGCGGCGAAAGAGCGCTTTGAAGAGGATGCCCTGCGCGTGTTGCGCGCGGTGCGTTTTGCTTGTCGTTTTGGCTTTGAGGTGGAAGAAGAAACGCACGCTGCCTTGGTTGCTTGTGCACCTCAGTTGGCAAATGTTGCCCAAGAGCGCATTGGACAAGAAATGCGTGGCATCGTGGAGTCAGGTCATGTTGACTGGGCATTGATGCATCAGACCGATGTTATGGTGCAGGCAATTCCTGAGCTTGCAGCGATGGTGGGCTTTGACCAATGCAGCCCCTACCATGCCTTTGATGTGCTAGAACACACGGCGCGCGTGTGTCGCGCGGTAGAGGAGTTTGAAGGGGGAGTGGTTGCCCCGGAGCTACGCTGGGCAGCTTTGCTTCACGATATTGCCAAGCCAGCGACTTTTAGCAAAGATGACACGGGACGTGGACATTTCTTTGGGCATCCCAAGGTTGGTGCTGCGATGGCAGAAAGCATTATGCGTCGCATGGCGTTGCCTAGTGAGTTGGTCAACCCTACGCGCATGTTGGTGCGTATGCATGACCATGTGGTTGTGCCTACTACGCGTTCTATCAGACGTACGTTGCGCAAGTTTGAACTTGCTTGTCCAGGTCGTGCGGTGGCGCTGACTTGGCAGTTGATTGATCTTAAACGTTCCGATGCGGTGGCCAAGGTACCTCGAGTGGCGAACTATGCCATAGAGTTGGATGTTATTGCGCGTGCCCTGCGTCGAGAAGTTGCGTCAGTACCTGCACTGACCGTACGACAGCTGGCAATCAGTGGGGCGGATGTCATAGCAGAGATGCAGCTTGAGCCAGGACCAGCAGTGGGTCTTGTGTTGGATACCTTACTGGCTGCTGTTATTAATGATGAAATCCCCAATGAGCGCGAGGCTTTGCTTGCCCAGATTAGGGGAGTATAGGCTCAAAGAAAGTCTGGCTATCGACAGTTGCAAATGATTTATGCGTACGGCGTCGGGATGCTGCATGAGAGTAACAAAAAAGGCCAGAACCGAAGTTCTGACCTTGAACATGGTAGCCCGTACCAGATTCGAATTGGTGATCTCCGCCTTGAGAGTGTCTGAAGGGGTCATGACAGCAACTGTCAGAAATTGAAAACAGTGCTTTGAACAGGCGTTTTGCGATGACACCAGTACCACCCAGTGACACCATATGACACTGGTTTTTTCGCGAAAGTCCCCCGAATGTCCCCCAATCTGGGGGCATGTGGGAGACGGGTTTTATGCAGCTAGGACCATGTTTTATGCAGTAGCGAAATAACCGATACGGAGGTAAGACGATGATGAACGAAAACTGGAACGACCTCTGCCAAGCCGAGGACATGGCATATTTCCGAGCCGACATCTGTCTCAGCTCGCCCGAGAGTTACACGCTTGAGGAGAAGAGCCAAATCTGCGACGACATGATCAGCACAAGCGCCGCCATCCTGGATGCCATGCGCGCCGACTTCGAGACCTATCCGCCCGAGCTCCGTGCAAAGCTGCTCGACGCGCTCTGCAGCTCTGGCACCGAGACGCCCGAGTGGTGGTGGGATGTGCTCGTCGGAGACGGCGACCCGCTGTATAGGGAGCTATTGGCCTAAGCAACGAGTGTTGGGCGGTATGTCATCAGTTGAAGGGCATGCCGCCCATTTCTTTGGCTCAGCCGGAAGCCGTCAGTCAAAGACAAGCACGTAGCCTTCAGTCACATCGAGAAACGTCTTGTCAACCTCGTCGTAGACCAAGGCCAGCTCCTCGTCGGTCTTCCCTCTCACGTACGCATCGCGAGCCGCAGGTTTCTTGAAGATCACCCACTTGGCCTGAGAATAGGAATACTTTGCAAAGGCTAGCCATTGCGGATAGTTGATGTCCATCGGGTTCTTGGAGAAGTAGACCTTGCCTGCGTTGACGGCAGTCGCTGCCGTGTGCCCAATGAAGAGCATGGTGGCAAGCTTTGGATGCTTTGTCCTGTCAAGCGAAAACGGTATCGAGTCCCTGACCTTATGCCCCTCTTTGATGCGCTTGAATGCATAGCCGAGCCGTACAACCACTTCCGTGATCATCACAGGTATCGATTGCGCACAGAAGTGGATGAAGTCGTAGCCTTCGTAGTACATACCTTGAACGATTTCCGCAACAGTCTGCTCCGCTTCGCCGATGCTGCCAAATTGCAGCAGGTTGAAAAGACCCATCAGCGGGGCTGGCAACCCCATGGAAGTCGTTATGTCAGACTTGAAGTGGATGATCTGCTTGGCGATGGCGGCGAAGATGTCCGCTTCGGTCCTGTCTGCGTAGTTCGCCATAACCTGGACAACGACTTTGCCAGTCTTGTCCACGGTAGTCATCGTCCCGTTCATTATGTCAGCAACCCCGAAGACAAAGCCAAGAATCGGATCATGCCCGAGCGAAAGCAGCCGGTGGTAGTATGCCGAGAGCCCTTCGACGCGGATGGTGGTATTGCGGTTATCCTGCGCGTCAAAAGGTACTTTGCTGACCTTGGAGTTTGCGAGCTGCTGCATGTCGGCTTCGGGAAAGCGCTTGTCGAAGTAGTCCCTCACGTAGTCCGAGAGCGGCGCTGACCTAAGTCCCGTAGTGGTCCTGTGAGGTACGCCAACGAGAAGGATGTCCACCAAGGCGGATATAAGACCGGCGACGGCGCTGATGGCCACGTCGTAGCGGTCGAGCCTATGCAGGGTGTTGTACTCGTCGTTGAGCATGCGCACGGCGAGCTCATTGCTGGCGAGTTCTTCCGGAGTGAACAGATCCTCGAGAGCTACTTCCCCCTCTATCTCTCGATCAGACTCCGCGCATAGCTCTTCCCACGAAGGCACGACGAGGGTCTTCTGCGTTCGCGGCGAAATCGACTGTGCGGGCTTCGCGGAACCAGGGTCGATGCCAAGCTTTCTGAGTAGCTCCTCGGAGCTGGCTATGCTTTCGTCGACAGAATGGAGATCTGGGAAAGAAATACCATCCAGTTCTCGAGCCTGGTGCTTCAGAACCTTGTTTGCCTGTCTCTCGAGCTCGTTGTACTGGTATCTGCTCATGCCGCCGACTTGCCAAGGTCGCTTGCGAGATCCTTTATCGCCTGCTGGAGCAGGATGTTCAGCCCCTGCAGATACTCGATACGCTCCTTGCTCGCGTTCGCCTCGTTCTTGAGTGCCCTGATGATTGCTTCGTGCTTCTCGAGTGCGGCTTTGTAGAGGCGCTCTTTCTCCTGTCGTAGCTGCTTGTTCTTCAGATGACTGGCAACGCCAACCCCGACTGCCGCCAACACGGCCACGGGAGCGGCGAGCACAAAGACGCCCGCAACCATCCCGCCGCCAACAAGTGTCCCAGCTGTCGCAAGGCCTGACGTGATCCCGGCGGCGGACAGACCCACCGTTCCTGCGCCGTAGAGTGCGGCGAACGAGATTGCTCCGCCACCGACGGCGCCGACGGCACCTCCGACAACCTCCGGGATGGCGCTCTCTCGAATCATCCGGCTCTTATCGTTGAGTGCTGCGTTTGCGTCGTTTACAACGTTGACAACCTGCTGAAGCGAGTCAACGCTGGGGAAGTTCATGTCCTTCTTATTGGTGACATATTTGCCCATGGCGTCCTCCGTGGTAGCGTGGGGAACTACGTTAACTTCTTATTTTACTACCCTCGGACCGCACCATCATTAGCTCACAGCGGTGAGATATCCAGCTGTCCCAGTGGCATCAATTCTCATGTAAACATAGCTCGTGTTAGAGCTCGACCACGCCGTCCCGTTTCCACCGACAAGCGCATTGCAGCTGTAGAAGCACTGCGAGCCCGAGATGCCGCTCGAAGGCAACGCCCAGGTGGCGTCTGCGTAGATCGTCGTGATGTTCCTTGAGTCCGAGAAGCAGTAGAACAGGTCAGTCAGGTGCGACGGGTCGAAGCCCCTGAAGTCAAGCGATGTGAGCCCCGTGCACGATGCGAACATGTAGCGCATCTTCGAGACGTTGCGCAGATCGCCAAGGCCGGACACCGAGGTGATCGCGCTCATGCTGTAGAACCAGTAGCACATGTTCAGAGAGGCCACATCGGCCATGTCCTCGGCGAACGTCACCGTCCTCATGCTAGACCTGTTGTCATACTAGGGCATCGCGCCTGCGGACTGGTAGACCGCATTGGCGCAGAGACGTCCGCCGGCAAGCAGCGAACGTGCGGAGTCAGCGCTGGCGGAAGCCTGAACGACGAGTTCGCCATCGGAGTAAAGATACCCGTAGATCCACGTGCGCTGGTCAGCTGCGGGATTGGTAAGAAGCCCGCCGTCATCGAGCTTACAGTAGGTCGCGCTCCCGCTGTAGGGACACCCAGTGCCCGTGCCTCCCACCAACTTGTTGCAGCTGTAGAACATCAGGTAAGAGCTCGTGATGGTTGACGCGTCGAACTCCGTCGCCCAGATCGTCTCAAGCTGTGTGCAGGAAACGAAGCATTGCTTGGCGCTCGTCGCTCCCTGCAGGTATTGAAAGCCAACGACCTCCGTGATGGACTGCATGCCGTTGAACCAGTAGTCGATATTGGTGACACCCACGCTTGCAAATGAAGAGTCGATGACAACGCGCGTCAGATCGAGCCTCACGCCGTCCCACGGCCTCGCGCTCGCAGAGGCATATCCAGTAGGATCTACCTCGTACGCATTCACGGGCGTGCCGCCGATGGTGTTCTGGCGTCCGTCGAGGTAGTTGAACTCAAGCGTGCCGTCGGAAAGAAGGACAGTACGAGGCTTCAGGCCGGTATCCCAGCTCAAGGCAAGAATGGCAGCTGCCATGTCCCCAGGCTTGTATACCGTCGCGGACCCGTTCTGCCCGCGTATGGCGGCGCCGATGCGCGTGAAGTGCCCAGAGCCCAGCACGCCGGTATCAGTGCCCGTGTATCCAACGGTCAGAGGGCTACCAGCGTTGGTGCCATCCAAGGCGGCTATGGCTGCGGGCATGTCGGCGGGCTTGTAGCGCGTCTGTGTCCCGTTCTGGGTTCGAATGGCGTCGGCGATGTCGTAGAGCACCTTCTTTTCGATCTTCTCGGCAGTCATAGCTAGAACTCCATCCCGCTCAGGTCCATGATGCCGGAGAGGTCGACCGAGAGCACCCCGTCTGCATCGACCGCCAGCCCCGACCCGAGCGTCTTTACCGTGCTGGACCCAAACACCAAACCGCCATCGGCGGTCATCGTCCCGGCGACCCACTCGTTGCCTTCCCAGTCGAGCGTCCGCGCGTTGGATCGCGCGGTGGAGGCGGTCCCGTTGCCTATGATCTCCGCGTAGGTGCCCGCCGAGTCCGACACGTTGTACTTGCCCGAGACGTGCTGGTAGTCCGACTGCGCTGACGTACCGCAACCCTCAGCATGCGACCCCGCGCCAGACGCGGTGCTGCTGCCTGACCCCTCGCAGTGAGCCCCGAGTACAGCAGATGCCTCAGATTCGAGAGACCCGCCATATCAAGTGCTGCGTGCGAGTCCAGGAAAAGCCTCACGCGAATCGTCCTCGGCGCGATCCTGCCAACCAGCAGTAGCGCACCAGCCCTGCCGGGAATAACCTGTGAAGTCGGTACGACTGCATGCGGCCCCTCGATAACCTCGCACGTCGTGTACGGCGAGAAGTCGTGCCCGTTGTAGGTGATGGAGCTCACAACAGCCCCCTCGCTCTCCCGTATGCGATGGACCGTCGCTGCGTCTCAAGCGACAGCTCGTCGAGAGACTTGAAGCCCACCTCAGCCTTCTTCTGGTTTTCAGCGTCGTCCTTGTCGGCAATCGCATCCTTCGCTGCCACAAGGTGTTCTTGAGTCTTCCCACGAGATCTCTTTGTGCTCATGATGGCCTCGCAATCGTTACGTAGACCTTGAAGTCCCAGAGGTATCGCCCAGAGCCGTCACGCCCGCGAAACTCGGGCGCGTCGGTGTCGATGCCGGTGATTCTATTGAGGTAAGCCCCAGCACGCGTGTCCCACTCAGCCGTTCGTAGCGCCTGCTCACACGCAAGTGAGACAGCCTCTGCCACGGCGTTGACCTCTCGGCATACGATCACGTCCAGCACGCGCTCACCACGTTCCGCGCCGACCTGCTCGGAATCCCTGTCGTAGCTTCCAACAAGAACGACAATCGGCTCCGGACACACCGCCGCGCTCAAAGATTGTGTGAAAACGTTTGTGAATTCGGCATCTACCAGCAGGTTTGCAACCTGCGTTGCCACAGAGCCGCCAGCTGCGTCATATGCCGCAACAACCGATTCGTCGCTCATCGCACCGTCAGCTCCCAATGATGCACGCGGCCACCGAACCCCTCGCACCGCTTGCAAGCGACCACGATAAGCGAAGCGCCATCGATTTCGACACACGACCCAGCAGGCACCTCGAAAGCGTCAGCGCTATTCACTGCATCGACGTAGACTTTGCCAGCCCCAGCATCGGCCGATCTGCGCGCGTCATCCACCACACTCTGCGTCCTGGAGAACCGCACGTTTCGCACAACCATGCCCTCGGAGAACGTCCCGTCCGCATTCTGCGTGCGCACGACCATCGTGTCCGGCAACGCTCGTCTGGGTATCGGCTTCAGGGCAATCATCAGCGCACTCCCGTGAAGGAGAGCCCCGTCCCGTAGAGCTCGGCCACGGCGGCAGCAGTAGCCTGCTCGATGCCGGTGCCTACGCGGTCGCTCACGTACTGAGACACCCTGAAGTCGCCTATGGAGAACCCGCCGACCTTGTTCCTCGCCGAACTCAGCGAAGGCGTCGCACGCCGCGCACAGCGCCCTGTTGTAAGCCGCATAGGCTTCATCATCACCGTCTGCGTCGATGGAAGCACCTCCCGTGATCTGTACGAGTACGCGCAACACAGCGGGAAGCACGGAAGAGAAGGACTCCACCGGAAGCTCCCCGCCGTACGTGTCACGGTAGAACTCGTATGTCACCGAGGCGGCGCTCATGGCGAGCCTACGAGGTCGCCTTGGACACGTAGATGCCTGCGAGCTTCTGGTCAAAGAGCTCGACGATTCCGTACTTGCGATACTTCATCATGTAGGAGTCAAGACTCTCCAGCTCGTCGGGACTGAACACGCGGCTCGCCACGTGCTTGTCGAACTTGATCACGGCCGACTTCTCAACCACCATGTAGTTGATGTCCTTGCCCGTGGTCGCGTTCTTCGCGTAGCCGAAGTTCGTATCGCCGCTGTTCAGTGTGATATTCGTGTAGAAGCGGCTCTGGGGCACCTCCACGATGCGGCTGAAGCGCGAGAGCACGGCGTTGCTACGGTTCGGGTTCGCCAATGAGAAGTCATCGAGCGTGCCCTTCAGAGTAGGTGTGATGAACAGAATGCGCGACCCCGTGGAGACTTCGGCCTCGTCCATTGTGTTTGTCACGTCGCGCAGGTTGCCCAGGATGTCCTCGGCTGTTGCCGCACTCAGGTCCTCTTCCACAGGCGTCACGCCCGTGTGTGAGGCGATGGCCGCGAAGGTGAACGCGTCGCCCTCGGGAGCCACCTGCGTGCGCTGTAGCTCGCTGCCCGCCTCGACGAAGCAGTCCAGAATTCCCGCCTCTTCCACGTCCATGACGTCTGCAAGCAGGCGCACGCCGCGGTCGTAGTTGAAGGTCTTGGTCTCGAACTCGTACGTGATTGCGCCGTCCTTGTAGCCAACGTTGCGGGTGTAGTCGCCCAGGCCCGTGACGGAGATCTTCGGGATCATAATCTCTTTCGCGTTGCGACCGGCGCGCATCATGCGACGTCCGCTGTTGAGCACGGTCGAGCACGCCGCCTTCTTGTAGACGGCGTCCAGGATGGTCGTGTAGTTCTTGATGTACTCGATGCTGTTAGGCATGGTCAGCCCCCTTATTCGTCATCGGATTCGTCGAGGCCGGCGAGCCTGCGCCAGCGCTTCATGGTCGCGTCCTTGTCCTTGGCGACGCCTGCGGGTTCCAGGCCAGTCGTGCCGGTTGTTGCCGCGGACTTCGCGTTAGTGAAGAGCCACGGCTCCGCCTTCTTTAGAGCAGCAATGTCGCCGTCGTGATCGCCCAGGAGCGCCTTGGCAGCCTTCACGTTGCGCACGCCAGCGAGCTTCAGCTGGAACTCCACGCGCTCGTCTGCTGCCTGCGCCTTCACCTGCTCGATTTCGGCGGTCAGCTTGTCAGCGTTCTCCTTGGTCTGGGCAGGCCTCGGCCACCTGACCTTCTAGCTCCTTGATGCGTGCGTCCTGCTTGGCGAGAAGTGCCTTGAAGTCCTCAGCACCGTCATCGGTGCCCGTCAGCACTTCCTCGTCCGCTTTGTGTTGCGCCGCCTTGTCTTTTTTGCCTTCCGGCTGCTCGACCTGCGTTTCTTCGCCATGGCTCTCAACCTCCATGTCATCCGCCTTCCAACGTCGTGAGGCAGACATGAAGAAACCCGCCTCGATTGCTACTCCAAGTAGCCTAGGTGGGCGTCGCAAAGTGAAGCAAGATGGGCAGTGAGATACTGTTTACCGGCAAGTTTTCCACCGTTTATCACGTGTCAAGCTTGCATACAACTTATACACAACATAGAAATTCAGCAAATAACCGTGTTTATCAGGGATTTTGTGAATAATTTGTCGGTTTCCAATAATTAATCATTGCTGTTAAGAACTCGCTCTTTGAAGCATCTACCTGCGATAACGCAAACATCAAAACCATCAACGTATACCTCGTATCTTGCGTATATTGACCGGGTCTCACCAGGGGCGTAAAATCTTGTGCAAGCACAAGGGTGCGAGGTATCGGTGCCACGCCTAGGGGTGATTGACATGATTCAGGTCAGCTCAGACGCCTATGCTGAGATGCTCGGGAGCATTGATGCAAAGGCCTTGATTACTTCGGTGAAGTGCGTCAGCCAGTGCACTGGCTGCATGTGTAACTGCCGCTGCTCTTGCTCCGGCGGTCTTATTTCTGACTTCGAGTGGGAGGAGCTGTAACATGAGTGCAAGCTTTAGCGATTACCAGGAGCTCTTTGGAGCTATCGAGTCGGACCCCGTTGTGATGGCACGTTGCGCTTGCGTCGCATGCAATTCCTGCACGTGTGCTTGCTCCTGCCGCGCTTTCCCCGAGCAGGATGAGATTGAGTGGTAGTCAAGCGACTCCACAAGTAAGAAGTAACGTGGCCCGTCTTGCTGCCAAGCAGGACGGGCTTCTCGTTTTGTCGAATAGATTCACCGGTTGCCCCGGTTTGGTTCATTAGTCCTGCAGGAGGAATTCCAGATGGTTGCCATGTCTCGCTTCACGCACGTCTTCGATTTCGGCAAAGATGTTGCGCTGTACCATTCGCTGAGGATGAAACCCGTCTACCTCACTAAAGAGACGTACGAGACTCTTTGCACGTGGCTGCAAAACGCTCAGAACGGCAGCATCGAGGATTCTCCGCAAGATATCAGCGCTGAGGTGAGCGAGCTCGCTAAATACAAGATTCTCGTTCGTGCCGCGGATGAGGACGATCGAGTGCTCCAATTCGTTCGCTCGAAGATACCCGCACCCGCCACGAACGTTTGCTACATGATCCTCAGCGAGCAGTGCAACCTGGCTTGCAAGTACTGCTTCCTCGGCAACAACGACGAAGTAAAACGTAAGAACTTCCTCTTGGAGAACATGTCCGAGGAAACCGCCGATAAGGCTCTCGACTTCTTCATCCGGCAGATCAAAGCTTCCGGACTCGACACCGAGACGAACGAGCCGGTGCTCATCTTCTATGGTGGCGAGCCGCTTATCAACTTCGAAGTGCTTGAGCATGTTGCAGAGAGGGTCAACTCACTTCGCGAGAGCGTTCCCTGCATCAAGAACATGGAGATGTCGATGGTCTCCAACGGGCTTCTGCTCACAGAGGATCGCATTCTCCGTCTCCAAGAACTGGGTGTCGGCATCGCAATTTCTATTGACGGGTTCACCGTCGAGGCAAACCAGATGCGTGTCGATCGAGCAGGCAACAAAGTGTTCCCCCGAATTCTCGAGAAGCTCGATCTTTGCAAGAAGCTCGGAGTCGATGTGTCGCTCTCGGTAACCATCAGCGAAGAGACCTTGAAGAACGAACAAGATGTTCTGAGGCTCATCGACGAGTACAACATCAAGGGGCTCGGCTTCAACATCATGATGTCGGATGAGAAGTTCACGCTTCCCCAGAGCTACAACGAGGCCGCAGCCCAATTCATCATCGATGAATTCGTCGAACTCAGAAAGCGCGGCATATACGAAGACCGCATCATGCGCAAACTCAAGTCGTTCTCGAAGGCGCAAGTCTACTTCTCCGACTGTGCAGCAACCGCTGGCGGGCAAATCGTCATCGCCCCTAACGGTAGGGTCGGTATATGCCACGGCTGCCTCTTCGACAAGGAGTATTTTGTCGCAACGATTGATGACGACGACTTCATTGCCATCCAAGATCCTAACTTTCTAGAGTGGTCACAGCTGACTCCTCTCAACCACGAAGAATGCTACGATTGCCAAGCACTCGGCATTTGCGGAGGTGGCTGTCCGATCAATGCACGAAACCTGAAGCCAGAGAATACCATCCACTCAATCGACGAGCGGTTCTGCGTGCACGCGAAGAAGACGCTTGAGTTCTTCATCGCCGACCTCTACCGCATCATCCTCAAGAACCGGGCAGCTCAATGAGCGACCACATCGACATATGGGGCGTAAAGACCAATAACCTGAAGAGCATCGACGTCTCCATCAAGAAACATGCAATCAATCTTATCATCGGCCCATCGGGCAGCGGCAAGTCTTCACTCGCTTACGAAACCATTGCGCAGATTGGTCAGCACGAATACGCCTCGATGTTTGCAGACAACGTAGCAGAGCCCACATACCGTGTGGACGGCTATTCGAACATGATCGCCTCGGTACCAATTCGGCAATCGAACTTCAACAACAACATGCGTTCCACCATAGGCACCTATTTCGGCATTAATCGAAGCGTCGCTCTCGTGTACGCAACACGTCTGGGATTGCAGGAAAACTTCTTCACTCTCAACAAGGAAGGAAATCTCTGCGAAGAGTGCCATGGCCTTGGTTACATTTCCACGCTTGATCCCAATCGCGTCATCGATTACGACGTGCCCCTAGCGAAAAACCCGGTCAAATGCTGGAACAGATACAAAGACTTCTACTGTCAGATCATCAAGGAGTACTGTGTTGAACGAGGGATAGACCCGAGCAAGACCTTTAGGGATTTGTCGGAGAGCGAACGTCATGAGTTCCTGTATGGAGAAAGCGCAGGCAAGTTCTCCATCCGGTACAAGAAAACCGGCTCGTTCTCACGCAGGACCACAAAGTTCTACGGAATCATGACCAGCTCACCGATGATGGTCGGTTTCACTCCCGCGAAACGCTTCTACAGCGACGTCACATGCGACAGTTGCCACGGTAAAAGGTATGCACCCCTCTTCAATGACTACAAGGTCGCAGGTTTGTCCATAGGCGAATTCATGACCATGCCGTTTGAGACCCTCATGGCCCATGTAGAAAGAATCAAGGACGATGGCAGTTCCTCAGGCGCGGCATTCGCCATCAAGCGCATCCACGCTTTTCTCTCAAAAGCGGTGGAGCTTAATCTGGGACACCTGAGTTTGAACCGCTCAATCCCAACGCTGTCGGGTGGCGAGTTACAACGCCTAAGGATGGTGCAGCTCTTCAACGCACAGCTGTCCGACATGCTCGTCGTGCTCGACGAACCGCTTGCAGGTCTATCGGGCGAAGAGCGAGACTCGGTATTCGACAACATCGTGAACCTCGCCTCCAAGCACACGATTGTAGTCGTGGACCACAGCGAGATATTCGTCAACCATGCCCAGAACATCATCGCCCTCGGCGAGGGTGGCGGGAGGAATGGCGGAAAGCTCATAGACGTTGAAGCATTTCTTGAGCGCCAGAGAAAGCCCCTCAGCCTTACGGTCGTCAAGCCAAAGCGTATGATCCAGCTGGTATCTCACAATAGCGTCTACAATTTCACAGGCATCGATGTCTCGATTGGAGAAAACGCACTCAACCTCGTGTCGGGTCCCTCGGGCGTCGGAAAATCGACACTGCTGCGCGAGTACCTTCCGCAGCATTTCGACCACTACCTCTACGTCAACCAAAGGCCCTTAACGGGCAACAAATACTCCCATGTTGCAACGTTGCTTGATATCTTTATACGCATAACCGAGCTCTTTGCTGCTAAGTACAAGAAGGACAGGAAGTACTTCACGAACCAACTCGGCTGCGACGGGGCCTGTCCTGTCTGCTCGGGAGCGGGATATCTCGATTATGGTGATGGCACGTCAAGGTCTCGCATCGAATGTGGTGAGTGCGGTGGCACAGGCTTCCACAAGAGGCTCGTCAAATACGCACTCGACGGAAAGACGATGTCAGATATCTGGAGAATGACCATCGATGAGGCAGCAGAGTTCTTCCGCGACAAGGACAAACGCATATCCGAGACCCTGGGTGCAGCTTCAGACCTGATGCTCGGCCACTTGGTGCTCGGCCAGTCGTCAGAGTCCCTTTCGGGTGGTGAGAATATCCGCATCAAGCTACTCAAGTCGATGGGCACTGCCTCAAAGTTCATCGGTGTCGATGAACCATTCAAGGGGTTGAGCAATGAGGAAATTTATCGAGTAGCTGAGTATCTAGACGCGCTTCGTGCCAAAGGAAAGACGGTTATCGTTGTCGACCACACTGATAACGCTGTGAAATACTTCGGAACGCGCATCGTTCTCGCCAATGTAGAGGGAATCCTGCAAGGCTAGAAACAGGTGCCGCGCCTTTCATGCCTTCTCGCGGCGAATTTCTCGGTGACTTTGAAGCAGCGTGATACCATTCATGCTGGAGGAGCCATGGATACGAAATCAGTATATAGTACGGAAGAGGCGCAGGCTGCTAAGCAGCTCTATGATGCATACTCCACTGTGCACTCCGAGACCAAGCTCGCCTCAATCCTGAGCAGCATCCTAAACGGTGCCGTTGCCGATTTCACCCCAGCGAAGTCCGCGCGTGATGCTATCAACCAGATCGTCCTGCGCTACTACCCGAACGAGGCGACAATAAAGGCGAACTTCATCAATCGCGAGCTCCTGCCCCTCAACCCAAAGAACATCTCGATCTTCGAGCTCCCCATCGGCAAGAGCCGCGTGGACATATGCAAGGTCAACGGTCACAGCGCCGCCTACGAGATTAAGACCGAGCTCGACACTTTCTACCGCCTTGAGGGCCAGCTTGCAGACTATTTCGATGTATTCGAGACGGTCTACGTTGTAGTTTCCGAGACCCGCGTTAACGAGCTGCCGGCCTACGTTCCGGAAGCGTGCGGCATCTACACGTATCGCCAAGAAGATATTGACGGCAGCTACGTCTTCCATGTGTACCGAAAGGCGATAAAGAGACATGACTTGGATCCGGTGAAGCAGCTGAGCGCGATGCCCAAGAAAGACCTCTGCAGGCTCTTCGGGCTCGACGGTAAGGGAGTCACAAAGACGGCGCTTATCCAGCAGTGCGTCGACGCGTACTCCCCAAAGTGGATAAATACCCAGTTCAAGCGCTATCTCAAGCAGCGTTATGGCGCGTACTGGAGTCGCTTTCGTGAGAATTGTTCTGATATGTATGAAATAGACTATGAGTGGTTTTACCGAAGCCGACTTGAACCCAGTCTTATTTACTAGGCAAAGAGCGGCCTCCAAGTTGCAATTTGCTGAATATAACGCGTGAGCGTGTACTCAATCCAGAGTGCGTAGGTTCCCTCTTTACCAGCATGGAAGCTCTTCGTTGCAGCGTTCAGTGCAAGGCAGGTGCCATCAGGATTGAGCTCCGGATCCGCTATCACCTTGGGCAAGACAACCCGGAAGCCTTTAGAGCCCTTCTTCACATCATCGCAAACGAATGATTTAAAGGTGTTGAGCTGAGCGATGTACATGAGTATGAGCGCTCTTCCGTTTGTAGCGACTCCGCCAGAAGGAAGCTTGTCACGAAGGCCACCGTAGTCACCGACACTGTCAAACCCATAGCTCTTGTAGCAGTCAAGATGACTGTTGTTGATGAACTTTGCGTATGCACCGTTCGGGAAATCTTTGCCCGCTGCATCACGAGGCCGAGGTGAGCAGAGTGCGATTTTATGTGCATCGAGCTGCATCTTCTTGAGCTTCATGCACTCATCAGGCTTTGATCGTATCGGCGTTTCATTGAAGTCATAGATAAGGAAGTCTTTGGCAGTGAGGACCTCCTTTATTACGTCCGCATAACCATCAAGCCCATCGATTCTAATGGCAATGCTGCGGTTAGAGTTAATAAGCCTAATCTGATCGACTATTTCACGAATATCGCTAGGAGACAGCATGTCGATACCGTGTTTGATGGTAATTACTGGGATGAGATTGCTGTATTCAAGGATACCAAGAAGCTTCTTCTTGTAGCGCTCAAGACTAAGCGTGAGCTCTACAACCAATCCGACTTCCTCAGCATCGTGCTCATACTTGCTCAAATCGCATCTAAAGTAGTCGACAAAAACCTGTCTATCAGGAAACAGTTCGCTAATCATCTGGAGTGTTCTTGCATTGTGAACGTCTGGGTCTTTCACTTTCTCGTGTCTGATTTTGCCGCCCTTAATCTTCTTTGGGTACCTTAGGTACTCACCAGTATTTGGGTCTCTCATGTAATCAAGCTCTTCCCTGATGACCTCGACAAGCGGCATCATGTCATCACGCAGATAACCGTTTGCTATGAGTTTCGTCATAGCCAGCCGCTCGCACTGCCGATTTTTCATGGCGATTACATACAAGACAATACCCCCTAATTCATACGACTCTTGAGGTAGTTGAGCTGCTGGTATCCCAGGCGCCGATCATGCTGCAGGAAGGCTACGACAATGCCAGGCGCCACATTTTGGCTAGCTGCAAAGTCCCGAACGGCAGCGGAAGAGAAGTCCTTCGCTTCAACGAAGTTATCGTATTCGCATTCGTCAATAAAGAACTTCCTTGCCAGTCTGTTCGCCTCATCGTCCTTCTCAGCGCTGCTCTTCACTGCAGGCTCTTCCGATTTATCCATAAGGAACTGTACTTGTTTTGGGTCGTAATGCTCAAGTAGGTGCATAATCTCATGAGCGATGGCAAACCAGATGTCTGCATGAGTCTTAAACCGTCCGCTTATGTAGATGACTGGGTGTCCATTGTGTTTGCCGAGGGCACCGCGAATCTTTGGCTTTCCGACTTCCGGATGGTAAACAAGATACACGCCAGCCATGTTGAGAAGGTTGCGACAGCTGTTGATAGATTCCTCGATGTTTGTGTTGAGCGCTACGTCCTTGAGCATGCCGAGCATGCTCCGGAGTTCTTTCTCCGAATAGGGGGGCTCGGTCAAGTCTGCGTTTTGGATGTCGATCTCTTGGTCGCAAAGCTTAATCCATACAACAACGGACTCAGGCTCACCGCCATCTTGCATGTATTCCATATTAGCTGGAATTGCGTAAGGGTATCTGTCAAAGCTCGATATTCCCAGTATTTTCAGCATGGCAAGTGCTTGTTCCGTTAGTGTCATGCCTGCACCCCTGAACACCTCCCTGAAATTGAATCGCTTAGCAATGTCCTTGAGGTCGAGTCCCTCAATTTCATGCTCTTCTCTCTCCCTAGCTAGGTATTCCTGGTACTTAACCTCGTAGTTCAGCCAAAAGCTCGCTGGCACGTCTGGCATAATCTTTTCAAGCTTCAACGCCATTTCTTCAGTGAGACGCGTCTTGCCATTGAGCATGTTAGAGAGGTGCTTTTCGCTCACGCCGAGGCGCTTGCATACCTCTTTCTGACTCAAGCCGCGTGCGTCCAGATATTCCTTTATTACCTCGCCCGGGGCGACGATGAATCCGCTCATATGTCTCACCTCTCTCATCGTTTGTGGTAGTCCTCAACTGCTTCAATCTTCACTGCCGTTATTGTTGTTAGGTCGTCAGGTTCATAATTACCAATGGGATGTATTATGAGTCGCTTGTTCTTACTGAGATCGATTCCCCAGCATCCAGCCCAGTTTCCTATGAGCTTGTGTCGCCTCGGTGGCGGAAGGTGAGATATCTCTGAGAGATTTTTAGCAACTCGGAGGTCCGAGAGTCTGAATTTCAGGTGACTGGCAACGTCGCTGTAACGTCTTACGATAAGACGGGGATTCTCCATAATCTTCTTCATCCGCTTGTCAGCATATTCGATTTCCATATTCACCTCCGTATACCGACATTCTAATAGAATTGACCTTAGAGGTCAATTCTGATATAAGAGCCAATTATCCTTAAAGAGGAAACTACCGACTGCCTTTAGTAGATAAAACTCTGCGTTAGATACATACCAAGCTCTGTAGCGAACTTACTCATGCCATGCGAACCCAATAAGCTTGGATCCACGCGCACGCCGTAGATATCCCAATTATCAGTTGTAACATGTTGGAACTGCTCGAAAAACGTCCCGTCAGTAATCTTGCCGAATGGATACAGAAGGACCAACTTGGGAATGCCGGTCGCCTCGATAAACGCCCGGCCCTCATATACGTCAGCGTTCGCAATGGTCCCTGCGGCGGCGTCACCATATTTGTATTTCGCATCAACAAGCAAGTTGATCCCGTTGTTCGAACGAATAATGTAGTCCGGCCTAACCCTGATAGTAAAGTTGTCTCTGTGCGCAAACGGGTGCTTTTCCTGGAACGCAACGCTGCAGTCCTTCATCCCAACCACAAGCGCCTGCCTGAACAGTTCCTCCCATGCATCAGACGTGCGTACGACAAACCCTGGACTGAGCACTTCTCCCTGCGTGACATAGTCGATGCCGTAGCCGTCAAGGATATCGACGCATAGGCTATAGAGATCCTGCCAGTTTCGAAAGCGTGAGGGTACGCTGCGCTGCGGCACTGCAGGTAGCCTAGATTGCTTGCCCAGATGTTGGATTGCGCGGATGAGCCGTGCTTTCAAATCAAAGTCGCTAACCGATTGTGACAGAATATGGGCCGCCTCGACAATGACGGCGTTGTATTCGTTCTGTCGGGAGAACTCGGTGATAGTTTGCGTGAAGCCATCTCGCTCGGGGTGGAAGACAGATTCCTCGTCGAGCTCTCCCTCAACTTCGAATGCCTGTCGAAGAACACGGGCAACGTGTTCGTGGAGATGTGTCTTTCGTATGCCGTGGACCAGATGCACCTGTATCGCCCGCGCGACATAGAGGACACCGTGCGAGGCTACGTGGCGGCAGCCTTCTCGCTGCTCCTGTCAGACGAGACGCGCAAGGTGCTCGAGACGACGCTAGAGCCGTACACGTCGAATAACACGATCCTCTCGGCAGCCTGGTCCTTCTTTGCAACCGGACTCGACAAGGAGGAAGGCTCGGAAGCGATCGGAGTATGCAAGTACTGCGGCAAGTTCTTCCAGCAGCTGCGCTCAACCAAACAGTTTTGCAGCGACTCCTGCCGCGTCATGTATCAGCGTAAGCATGCGGACGAGCCCGACACGCCACTGCCGGTAACCAAGACGGTAGAGCTGCGCAGAAGGCTGAGGGAGAAACTCAAATAGCCATCACGCGCCGATCGCGAAACGGCGCTTTTGGAATAGTCATCGCAAACGCCTCGGATAAGCAGAAAGGAGGGAAACCATGAGTTACGGAGAAGGTTCAATCACGGAGAAGCTCAAGCCCAACGGAAAGAGCTACAGCCCCAAGCGTTGGCGCGTCTGCCTGTCCTACGTCGTGCAAGTCGAGGAGGATGGCCAGATCAAGAACAAGCGCAAGAAGGTGCAGCGCATTGTCGAGGGCACCAAGGCTGAGGCAAAGGCGCTGCGCGACAAGCTCAAACAGGACTATGACGGCGGCCTGTCGCTCAAGGACGACCAGCTCACGTTCGACGTCTATGCCAACCAATGGCATGACAAGCGCGTGCTCCAGGCCGAGGTCGGAAAGGCTCGTCTCGACCGCGAGAAGAGCATCGTCAACGACCTCGCGTCGGTTCTTTCGGGCATCCGCCTGCAGGACATGACGCCCCAGACCGTCGACGCCGCCATGCTCGCAATCAAGAAGCGCAAGCAGGCTGAGGGCCATCCCATCAGCAACACCACGCTCAACATGGGCTTCAAGGTCCTGAAGCAGGTCCTAAAGAACGCTGTGGACTACGACCTCATCCTGCGCAACCCCTGCGACCGCGTGAAGGCTCCCAAGATAGACGCGCCGGAGCGCAAGTCGCTCGAGGCGTCCGAAGCCGCACGGCTGCTCGGCTGCGTCGACCGCGAGGAAGACGAGGCATGGGCGAAGCTCGAGGAGAAGGAAGCCCGTCAGGCCCAGCGCGGCAAGAACGAGAACCGCAAGATGATCATGGGTCTCAACGACCTCGGATTCATCCAGGCGGTCCGCATCGGCCTCGCCACTGGCATGCGTCGCGGCGAGGTGTTCGCGCTCACGTGGAAGTATGCCGACCTCGATGCGGGCAAGCTGCGCGTCGCCGCGTCGCTCACCGTCTACGACGAGGTCAAGGCTCCCAAGAGCCGTGCAGGCTACCGCGTCATCTCCATCGACGCCGCGACCTGCGAGCGCCTGCGCGACTGGAAGGAGCGCCAGGCGGTAGAGCTCAAGAAGCTCCGCATAGTGCAGGGTCCGGATACGCCGGTGTGCTGCTCCGCCACCGGCACCATCGCCAAGCTCGCCGGCTTCGAGCGCTGGTGGCGTGCGTTTCGCGAGCGCAACGACTTCGGTGATTTGAAGTTTCATGAGCTTTGCTACACACAGGCAACCCAGCTCCTGGCCAACGGCATCGACGTCAAGACGGTTCAGACGCGCCTGGGGCATTCCAACGCTTCGCTCACGCTCAACCAGTACGCGCACGCGATACCGGAGAACGACGAGCATGCGGCCGCACTCGTGGGCCAACTTTATGCGCTACCCGAGGAAGAGGATTATCGAGAGGAGGAGAGGGCTTCGGCCTAGTTTTGCCGAATGTCCCCCAAGCTGGGAAAGGGCAAGAAAAAAGGCCAGAACCGAAGTTCTGACCTTGAACATTTGGTAGCCCGTACCAGATTCGAACTGGTGATCTCCGCCTTGAGAGGGCGGCGTCCTAAACCGCTAGACGAACGGGCCATATACTGTGTAGGACGGAAAATGGCTGGGATGGAGAGAGTCGAACTCCCGCTGACGGAACCAGAATCCGTTGTCCTACCACTAGACGACATCCCAATGATTTTCGTCCTTGCGCTAAGCTCGTGCTCCTCAACGCGAGAAATCACTTTATAGGAAGGCGCAGTGCAATGCAAGCCCTCTTTTCAAAAATCTTTTCGGGAAGGTAAAAAGTTGAGAATTTATGTACATTTCCCTGCTCATTAAGCTCTTCGATTGCCTATATCAAGCGCCTACATATACATGTTAATCCCTCGAGTATGCATCCCTAAATAGTAACGATTTTATTGCCGGGCTGTTCTCGCAGGTAAAAAACCGCTAAAGTATTAGCAAGGGCTCGTTTATACGAGACCATGTTGTCGATGATTGGGAGATTATGCGCAAGACTAAGATGTTTGAAGGTAAGCGTCATGTCTATGACACTGCTAAGGCTACCGAGGTTGCACACCGTAGCTTTGGCGGCTTTGGCGATCCTGCTGGTTATGAGGAAACCCTCTATCAGACTAAGCAGGGTCTCTATTTTGTCGTGGGCGTAGGCGGAGCCGATTCCCCGTATCCTACCGAGGATCTCAAGCCTATTTCCAAGAAGGATGCTGAGGCTTTCGAGGCGTAGTTCCTCTGTGATTACAATTTAGCAAGAGAAAGGGCGAGGGCTTATGGCTTCTTGCCCTTCTTTTTAAGGCGAGCGGTGAAGTAACGGCTCACTCTGTAAAATCGGCGCATTTCAAAAAAGTGGTTTTGATTTTTAGTCAATGGGTAGACTTTTCCCGACTGTGATTTATTGCTTTGGGGGAATTGATGATTTACCTATCTGACCTGCGCAAATCTTACAGAACGGGAGACTTTGTTCAGCGCGCCCTTGATGGAGTGTCAGCAAAGTTTCGGGATTCTGAGTTTGTTGCAATTTTGGGACCGTCGGGCTCGGGCAAGACGACTTTACTCAATGTAATTGGCGGTCTTGATCATGCTGACTCTGGCGACCTTATCATTAATGGTGTGTCGACCAAGGGTTACCACGCTAAAGATTGGGATGCATATCGCAATCACCATGTAGGTTTTGTCTTTCAGAGTTACAACCTGATTCCTCATCAGACGATTTTGTCCAATGTTGAGTTGGCTTTGACGCTGGCGGGCATTTCTCCTGCCGAGCGTAAGCGTCGTGCACAGGAGGCGCTGACGCAGGTAGGTCTGGGCGAGCACATTCACAAGAAGCCATCTCAGCTCTCAGGCGGTCAGATGCAGCGTGTTGCTATTGCTCGCGCTTTGGTCAATAACCCCGATATTGTGCTTGCAGATGAGCCTACAGGCGCCTTGGATACTGAGACAGGTGAGCAGGTCATGGGTCTGCTTGCCGAGGTCGCAAAAAAACGTTTAGTTGTGATGGTGACGCACAACCCCGAGCTTGCCGAGAAGTACGCTACACGTATCATGCGCATTGCCGACGGACGTATTGTTGACGATACAGATCCTTTTGAGGGAGTAGAGCAGGACATTAGTCACAACGTTGCGACTACTACCAGTTCTGCAACGATCAATTCTCCAAAGTCCGCTGCTACAGCTACAAAGCCGCATCCAGGACGCGCGTCGATGAGCTTCCTTACGGCGCTGGCTTTGTCTTTTTCAAATCTCATGGCCAAAAAAGGTCGTACGCTACTGACTGCTTTTGCGGGTTCAATTGGCATTATGGGCATCGCGGCGATTCTTGCCCTCTCAAATGGTGTGAGCAACTACATCGACAAGGTACAAGAAGACGCCCTATCATCATCCCCGCTAACTATTACTAAATCGAGTTTTGATATCACTTCGATGATGACCAAAACAACTGAGTATCGTACGGGTAGCAAAAAGTCAGCGAATGATACGGCTACAGACAAGAAGAAATCCAAAGACGAGCTTATTCCTTCGTCGCCCATCATGAGTGACGTCCTAACCGATGTAAAAAACAATGACCTCAAGAGCTTCCGTGCGTTTCTTGAGAGCGGCAAATCGGGGATGGAACCCCATGTCAGTGCTATTACTTATGGATATGGTATCAAGCCCCAGATCTATATGGCTGACAGCTCAAAAGGCGTAAAGCAGCTCAATCCTTCCTCGCTTAGCAAGATCATGTCCAATGGAGTTTCGTCGATGTCAGCAATGTCTGTAGGAGGCTCAAATATGGGCTTTCAAGAAATGGTTGATGATCAGGACTTGCTCGATGCTCAATTTGATGTTGTTGCCGGTAAATGGCCCAAGAAATACAACGAAACTGTGCTTGTACTCAACAAATCAGGCGAACTTTCGGACTATACACTTTATTCGATTGGTGTGCTTGATCCCGACAAATTGTCAGATATGCTCTCTGACGCGATTGCATCCAAAAAAGTTACTGCTCCTGCGACTGATGTCAAATTTAGCTATGATGATGCGCTCAAATTGAAGTTTAAGCTGGTCAATCAAGTCAATCTTTTTGCTCGCAGTGAAGACGGTAAAACGTGGACGGATCACTCCAATGACAAAGACTTCCTTAAATCCGCAGTTGATGCGGGTACTGAGCTGCGTATTGTGGGTGTCGTCAAACCCAAGGCAACCGCATCGAACACTTCACTCAATGAGGGCGTTGCCTATCGTCATGATCTGATTTTGCATTTGATAAAAGAGGCAGGGGAGTCCGAGATTGTCCAAGAACAGCTTGCTCACCCCGAGACTGACGTCTTTACTGGCAAGACCTTTGATGCGCTCAAAAAAAAGCAGGGCAAGAAGCTCGATATGTCTTCGCTTTTTTCGGTTGATCAGTCACTTTTGGCGAGTGCCTTTACGCTTGATCAATCCAAACTGAATGCGGGCAAAATTGACCCATCTGCTTTTGATTTTTCCAAGCTCAAATTTGATACAAGCTCTCTTAAGCTGCAGATAGACCAAGCGGCAATTGCAGAATCTGTTCGTCAGTCCTTGGCAAATAATCTACCAACTCCTGATGCGGCTGATCTAGGCTTTGGCGATCTTGCAGACATATCTGGTGCGCCTGACGAGGCGACAGCAGCACGTCTTGCAAATATGCAGGCCGTATCTCAGGCAGTAGGCGAAAATTTCCCCAAGCTATTGCAGGGCTATATTGCGAGCTTGGGTAAGAAAATCCAAGCAGGTGACGATGTCAGTAACTATAGCCAGTTGATGACAGATTACCTTGCAACACCCGTATCTCAAGGCGGTGGCAAGGACTACTTTGATGCTATTGTGGCCGCTGCTGGTGATGAGACCCAACAGCAAAAGACCAGTGCTGCTTTGACGAAATACTTAGTGAATTCAGTAGCGCCGAGTGTGCAGGCTACGTTGAGCTCGGCAGTGTCGAGTGCTTCTTCTCAGGCACTTAACCAGGCAATGGATCAGATGAAGTCTCAGCTTGCTCAGACTTTGGCCGATCAGATGGGCCAAGCAATGCAGACGCAGATGGCAGGTTTTGCGACGAGTCTCAAGAGTGCTATGAGTGTTGATCCCACGGTGTTTGCAAGTGCTATCAAGGTCAACATGGACCAAGAGGACTTAACATCTCTGCTTGCCAATTACATGAATGCAGAAGAGCTGAGCTACGACAACAACCTTGCCAAGCTCGGTTATGCCGATGAAGCAGAGCCTGAGTCGATCAATATCTATGCCAAGAGCTTTGATGACAAGCAGGAGGTCAAAAACCTCATTGATGCCTATAACAAAGACCAAGAGGCTGCACATAAAGCCGATCGTTCCATTTCGTACTCTGATTTAACGGGCGTACTGATGGGTTCGGTCTCCGATATCATTCACATGATTTCTCTGGTTTTGATTGCTTTTGTGTCGGTGTCGTTGGTGGTGAGCTCAATCATGATTGGCATCATTACCTATATCAGCGTGCTTGAACGCAAAAAAGAAATTGGCATTCTACGTGCTATGGGTGCATCCAAACTCAATATTGCCAATATATTTAACGCTGAGACCTTCATTGAAGGCTTGTTCGCTGGTGGCTTGGCGATTGTTATTGTGTTGTTGGTCTCGGTACCCGTCAATATTTGGGTGGAAAAGACTTATAACGTTGAAAATATCCTTGCTCTGCCTTGGACTCAAGCAGCCATTTTGATTTTGATTTCGGTTATTTTGACGCTGGTAGCGGGTGTTATACCGTCGACTGCTGCAGCGCGTAGAGATCCGGTGGAAGCTCTTAGGAGCGAATAGCTACGTCGATGAGCAAGTCCTACGGGGACATATGCCTGTGAGATTTTTGCAGAAGCGCTTCGCAAACGAAGAGATATCGTGCGAAGCGCTTTTTCTGTCCACTGAGGCTGCTATGCTAAAAAGACTAGATTTCGATAGATGAAGCGGAGACGAGGAATGTCGATGTCTACTTTTAGCAAGAACGTCCGTGTTATGCGACTGTTAGTTGCCTGTGTGTTGAGTCTTTTGATGGTGACCCCAGCCTCTGTCGTATGGGCTTCCTCAATGCCGCAGCTACCCAAAGACGCAGCAATCTATCTCATAGATAACCAAACAGGTGACGTTATTGCTTCTCAGCGTGCAGATGAAAAGATGTATCCCGCAAGCCTTACCAAAATGATGACCGCGCTTGTCGCAATGGATTATGTAGGCGACAAGTTGGACGAAAAAGTGAGCGTTGGCGATGAGGTCAAATTAACGCCTGAGGACAGCACAATCATGGGCTGTCATTCTGGCGATGTATATAGCTGGCGTGATTTGATATATGGCATGATGCTTCCATCAGGAAGCGATGCAGCATTGGTGTTGGGCACTCACGTAGGTCGTCTGTCAGCAAATGATTCCAAGCTTGACCCCAAAGATGCTCTTGCAAAATTCATTGCCTTGATGAATGAAAAAGCCAAGACAATGGGCTTGACTGGGACTCACTTTAATAATGTGCATGGCTTTCATGACAAAAATCATTACAGTTGTGCGCATGACCTAACGTCTATTGCGCAGGCGGTACTCGCAAATAAATTTTTGAGTGAGGTAGTCTCGACTCAATCTCATGAATGCGTCAATAAAGAGGATGCTAACGTTACGGTTTACAACACCAACTGGCTAGTAGACAAAACAGCGGGCAAGATCGAGAAAAACGCGCTGGTAGCTGCAGGTGAGACGGGTGTTGATAATCCTTATTACAAGGCAGAATGCCAAGGTGTCAAGACGGGCTATACCGAAGAAGCAGGTCGTTGTCTTGCCTTTGCGGGTAAAAACAAAAAGATGTCTTTTGTTGGTGTAGTCTTGCACCTGTCTGATAAACCCACTATCTACAAAACAACAGGTGCTGCTCTTGAAAGTGCACTCAATGAGTATGAACGCCGTCGTTGGGGCACAGATGTGCTGCCTTATACGGTGACGATAAACAATCCCTCTTTACAGGATTTTCTTAACCATAATATCAAGCTGAGAGTGCGTCGCAGAGATATCCCAAAAACTGTAACTATCGACGCCACACTGAAATATGAAACTAAAATTGCTTGGGACAAGAAATACGTGAAAGAAGGCTCCGAAGATACCTGTGAGTTGCAGAGTGCCATCAAGTCGGGCAGCCAGATTGCAACTATGCAGGTGTTTTGTGAGGGCAAGCTGATAAGTGAAACTCCGCTGTATGTGGATCAAACCATGATGCCCTTTAGCAATGAAGACAAGCTCGTGTTAGCTGGTGTGGCTGTGGGAAGTGTTTTGCTCATCGTGCTCATTATTGCGGGTATACGTATGATTGTTAAACGCAATAAGCATGATGAAAGTCAAAGTCCAAAAGAGGCCGACGATTTGGCAAAGCAGTAGTTGTAATGTGTGCAGTTTTGCTTGTCTGCAGTAAAATAATTGTACTCATGAGTGAGCGGTATAGGAAGTAGGCGACGTGACAAGTACAGCCAATAAGGCGCACAAGAGCGTTGCTACTGAGCACAAGCTTAAGCCGCGAGTGAGCCGTAATACCAATAATGAAAATGAGGCAAAGGCACGCAAGGGAGCACTTTTTCTTGTTGGAGCTGTGATTGCCTATATCATTTATCTGATAGTTTCTGGACAGATGAGTAGTTTTATCGCAGCTCTGCGCGGAGTTGATATGCGCTGGGTCTGGTTGGCGGCTCTCTGTTATGTCTTTTATTTCATCTTTGGCGTCATTGCCTATGCGGTGGCAGTTGTGCTTGATCACGAATCACCCGTGGGTATTCGTGATCTCATGAGTGTTGAGGCCTCTGGTGTATTTTTTGGCAATCTCACGCCAATGATGGCGGGTGCGGTGCCTTCCCAGATTTTGCGACTTACGCATACTGGACTTGATGCGGGCGAAGCAAGTGCAACGCAGTTTACCCGCTTTATCATGTTTCAGTTGGGTGTGGTACTTTTTGCAGCCATCATGCTGATTGCAAAGTTTCGCTTTTTTCTCGAGAGTTATGGCGACATCGTTATCCTAAATCTCGTTGTTTTTGGGGTACATTTTCTCGAGTTAGTTGCACTTTTTGTTATTTGCCTTTGTCCTTCTTTTGTCCGAAATATTGGCAACTGGAGCATTAATTTTGCTGAGCGTCACAAGTGGATGCGCAATCCCGAGCATGCACGCGAGCTGGTTAACGTGCAGGTGCAAGAGTTTGCTGATGCATTTCGTCGCGCTGCCCAAGATATGCCTTCCATGCTGCTAACGCTGGTGGTTACGATGGCACAGTTGGCGTCTTTGTATGTGATTCCTTGGTTTGTCTTGCGTGCTTTTGGACATAACGCAGATTTTCTTGCCTGTATGGCAGCGGGGTCGATGGTGCAAATGGTAGCTTCGGCTGTACCTCTGCCTGGTGGTACAGGTGGTGCCGAAGGCGGTTTTGCTCTGTTTTATGGACCCCTTTTTGCAGATGCTGCTCCTGCGGGATACTTGGTCTGGCGTATTGTGACCTTTTTTGCGCCGACTTTGCTGGCAGCGCCCTTGCTTGGCTTTCGTTCTGATTCGGGTGTGAGCATTTACCACCGTTGGATGCGGCTTACAGGACGTGAGTCGGGAGCTGCCACTGTCAAGGGTGGTTTTCGCTTCAAAAAGATTTCTGGAGCACATGAGAAAAACGGCACATCAAAAAAGCGCGGCAAGATTCCTGGTGTTGCTTCTGTTGACCTCAAGTCTCTCAATAAAAAACGCAAATAGTTGCATGTGAGCGTTATATATGCGCTAACGCCAGCGCAAAAGTGTTTTCTCGCAACGGTTTGAGAAGTAGAGAAAAACACGTTTGTGTTAAAGCATGAAGTATTAGTCGCAAAGACCGCAAATGGAGCAGCGGCTGCGAGCGCTATGTGCAGATGGGGTAGCAGCGAGACCACCTAGTGCAGTTTCACGTAGGGTCGCAGGCAAAGCTGCACCTACTTGGCGCATAGCTTCGACGACTTCATCAAAAGGCAAGGGGTCAAGGACACCTGACAGCGCCAGTTGAGCAGAACTAAGTGCTGCGCTGACACCAATAACATTACGGTCTTGGCAGGGATGCTCAACGAGTCCACGTACTGGATCGCAGACCAAGCCAAGCAAATTGTCGATAGCAGTAGAAGCGGCTGATAGTGCAACTGAAGGAGTTGCTCCCAAAAGTTGAGCAACTGCAGCAGCAGCCATAGCGGCGGCAGAACCCACCTCCGCTTGACAACCTCCTTCAGCGCCAGCAACAGTAGCGTTGCGGGTCATAATGGCTCCAATGCCAGCGGCACACCACAAGGCTTCCTTAATCTGTTGATCATCTGCGCCAATCGCCTCGCTTACGGCAAGGACGGCGCCAGGAACAACACCAGACGAACCGGCTGTAGGAGCAGCTACAATGACACCCATGGAAGCAGAACGCTCGAGGGTTGCCATTGCATAGGCAGAGGCTCGAGTGAGCGTATTACCCATTAAGGGAGCAGCAAACTTATCTGCATTATCAAAGACAGCACGTGCCTGTCCTCCAATGAGCCCACCTAAAGAAGGACGAGGATTGTTAATGGGATCTGTGGTCTGGCCACGCATAGCGGTAAGTACACGCTCCATTTGTGCATCTACTGCTTTGGCATCACCTGAGCTCAGCTCAATCTCGCGAGCACGAGTCAGCGCACCAATTGAGAGCTTCTTATTTTGGCAAAGCTTTAGCAGCTCATGACCATTGTTATAATCAAGTGTGATTTCTGCATCGGCAGAAATAAGCGTTGCACCAGGGATTTCAACTACGCAGGCGCTGATGACCTTAGGTAGTTTTCGCAGTCCTTCAAGCTCCTTTGTGGAGGCGGATTCGTCCAGCTCAATGATGGTATATGCCATACCACCGCGTTCCTTACGGAACGTATTGATGGTAGCGATATTGGCACCAGCAGTAGCGAGCGTGCCTGTTAGGGCGGCAAGCACTCCAGGGTGGTCACGGTGTGAGATAAATAAGGTGGGATAATCGCCCGAAAGCTCCACATTGACACCGTCTACCTGGCTGATACGTATGCGTCCACCACCCAATGATTCGCCGGTGACCGAGACAGTATTGCCATCAACGCCAGTCATAACGCAAGTCACTGTATTGGGGTGGCGACCTGCTCCTTCTTCATCAGAAGCGGGAGCAAAGCTAAAGATAAGTCTCGTGTTGGTTGCTTGTGCAAAAGAATCGCGTACACGTTCGTCATCGGGAGCAAAGCCTAGCATTCCAGCTACGAGGGCACGGTCGGTACCGTGCCCACGGTAGGTTTTGGCAAAAGAGTTATATAGAGTAAAGTCCACACGCGCCAGATGCTCAGGTCCTAGCGAACGTGCAACCAACGCGATGCGCAGGGCGCCTGCGGTGTGCGAGCTTGAAGGACCTACCATAATGGGCCCTAGAATCTCGAATGCCGAGATGTTCACGATAGTACCTTTCTGTCACACATGGCAGCGTGCGATAAAATTTTAGAGAGCTAGAGGTAGTGCGCGTTCCAAACGGGCAAGACCAATCTCACGACCCAGCAGCTCGATGGAAGCACCCAGTGGGGGAGAAACCTGATTTCCGCATTCAGCTACACGGACCGCACCATAAAATTTGCGTTTGTTGACCCCAAGGGTTTCGGGCAGTGGCTCGAGAGCGGCATCAATTTGCTCGGTATGCCACTCGTCCTCACCAAGCTTACTTAATGCCTCGTAAGCTGCACTAACAAAGGAACGCGCACCTTCCTTGGCAAGGTTTTTTGCCACAGACTTCTCGTCCATTGTGACGTCAGCACCCTCATAGAGAAAACGCGCCTTGTCGACAACCTCAGGCATGAGGGTTGTACGGGGTTTAAGTTGTTCAGAGAGCAAATCAAACCAAGCAGGACGTGTTGCGTAAGCACTTCCAGCATCACCGCTTTCAAGCCCCGCAGCGACTAATTGGGGTACTAGCACCTGTTGAGAAAACTCTGAATTGCTCATTGCTTGCAGATACTGCTGCTGAATCCAGTCGAGTTTTTTGGGGTCAAAGGTAGCGGGGTTCTTGCTGACGTGGTCAAGGCTGAAACTTTTTGCCAGTACATCGCGGGGGACAACAGTGGTTTCACCATCGGGCGCCCAGCCAAGCAAAGCAAGATAGTTTACAAAAGCATCGGACAGATAACCTGCATCGCGATATTCCTCAACAGAAGTTGCGCCATGACGCTTGGAGAGCTTCTTGCCATCAGAGCCTAAAATCATAGAAATATGCGCAAATGTTGGCGTGGGATAGCCCAGTGCCTCGTATACCATGACTTGACGTGGAGTGTTGGACAGATGGTCATCACCACGGATAACGTGGGTAATACCCATCATGGCATCGTCAACGACAGTGGTGAAGTTGTAGGTGGGCGTGCCGTCAGTACGGATGAGGATAAAATCATCCAACTCACGCGCATTGAAGCTTACGCGACCATGCACTGCATCGTTAATGACTACATCACCACGGTCCAAGGGCACCTTGATGCGAATGGTATAAGGTTCACCAGCGGCAATACGTGCCTTGGCCTCGGCAGGGTCAATGTTGCGACAGGTGCGCTGATAGCCTTGGAAAGAATCGTGGCGCTGTTGGGCGGCTTCTCTATCAGCAGCAAGCTTTTCGGCTGTGCAGAAGCAGGGATAAGCCCTGCCCTCCGCTACCAGACGTTCTGCTGCCTTACGGTAGATATCAATACGATCAGTCTGGCGATAAGGGCCATAAGGACCACCAATACCTTCGCCCTCATCCCAGTCCAGCCCCAGCCAGCGCATGGCACGCAAAATAATCTGAGTGTTTTCCTCAGTAGAACGTGTGGGGTCGGTATCGTCGATACGTAGAATAAAAGTGCCTTCATGTGCACGAGCAAAAGCCCAGTTAAAAATTGCAGTACGCGCGCCTCCTACGTGAAGCTTGCCCGTAGGTGAGGGGGCAAAACGCACACGAATTTTGGGTGCGCCGTCAGTTTGTATGTTGTTGTCGTGCGAAGCCAAAACAATGCTCCTTTGAACTTATCGGACGCACGTAGCGTCAATCAATAGTGGTAACAAAGACGAAGCACAGTATACCTGCTCAGCGAACCTGTTATGCACTCAACACTAAGTGTCAAAGAAGCAACGGAAATCTTCTTGGATACGGCGGATTAAAACTTAAGTGTGAATGTGTTGTTTGAATTTTATTCGAAATATTAAAAATATTTGAAAAAGAGTCAAAAACTGGTCAAAAAGGGGTAGAGTGCCCTACGGCTGTTGATGAACTGCTCACACAGAGCTCCTACTGACTCTGCCGAGCGCATGTGTAGGGAGATGAATTTGCCTATGAGTACACAAGCCGAAGTCAGCTTGTTGGGACCTGCCATTCATGCGCAGGCGCTGACGATGAAAACCGCACGTATGACGGCATACAAAGACATTAATTTGGATTTAGCCGCAGGCCAGGCGCACGCTTTGCTTGCTGAGCACAAGGCCGGTAAACGCGAATTGCTGCTGACCTTGGCGGGCCATATGTTGGCAAGCTCGGGTGAGCTTACGATAGGTGGGCTTAATGCACGCTCGGTTAAAGGACTTCACGCAATAAAGAAGCTCTCTGGTCTGGGTTGGTTTTCTAATGTCAATGAGCTCGAAAAAGTACTGAGAGTGCGCACTTGCATTTCAGCTGAATTGGGGCTGATGGGCAAAAAATCCAACCGAGCAGCAACCGATGCCTATCTTGAGCAGTGGGGACTTTTGGATGTAGCCGAAAAGAATCTCGAAGAGCTTGACCGTATGACCTATGACTTAGTAGGCATTGCGCTAGGTATGGCAGGGGATCCCAAGCTTTTGGTAGTACAAGAAATCGAGCGTGACCTAACTGAGCTTCAAACCATGCAACTCATCGATATTCTTTGCGAAATCTCTCATGGTCGCGGTGCGACTGTGGTTTGTGGCATGTGTGATTACGGCATCGCAAGTAAGTTTGACAGTATCAGCTGCCTGACCGAGGATGCGCGCGCACAGCGCGATGCAGTACTTGGTCAAGCTGCTCAAACGACGCCTCTGGGGGTGGCATAAATGAAAAACCCATTCCGTGGACTGCGCTTTTCTCTGCTTGATTTTCATAACGCTCGTGCAAACGCGGGTATGAAGGTCGCGCTTGCAGCTATCTGCTGCATTCCTTTGATTTATGGTGCACTCTATCTAGCGGCTTTTTATGATCCGTATGGCAATATTGACAAGGTGCCAGTTGTAGTAGTCAACCAAGATAAGGGTACAACCACCAAAGACGGCAAGGCACTCAATGCTGGCGACGATGTTGTCAAGCAACTCCGTGATGCCAAAGCGCTTGACTTTAGCTATGAAAAAGACGCGGATAAAGCTCAGCGCCAACTTGAGTCGGGCAAGTATTACATGGAGCTTATTATCCCTGAGGATTTCTCTGAGAAGGTCTCTTCTGCTGAGACTGATAAACCGCAACAAGCAAGTTTTAAGCTCATTGGTAATCAAAGTGCCAATTCAATTGCAACAACAATGGGCACCTCAGCGTTTCGTGTGATTACTTCTAAGGTCAACTATGCCATCGGCCAAGACTACTATGTACAGATTTTTGACACCATTGATGACTCAACAGCTGAAATTAAGGTTGCAGCTGATGGTTCGGCAGAGCTTAGTGATGGTCTCGCGTCGGCTACGGATGGTTCAAAAAAGATTGCTGATAATCTATTGGTAGCAGGTACGGGTGCAGATGAGCTTGCTGCAGGCATTGTGCGTGCAACAGATGGTTCCAAGCAACTCAAAGACGGTCTTTCTACTGCTAAAGATGGCGCTAAGTCCCTGGATGGAGGTTTAGGCAAGCTCTCAGATGGTGCAAGTAGCGTGCAAGATGGTGCCGATCAGCTCTCTGATGGTATTTCTAGCGCTAAGGACGGTGCAGATACCCTTGCCGACAAACTCACCGAAGCCAAGAAAGGCTCCTCAACGCTTGCAACAGGCGCGAGTCAACTCAATGCTGGCGCATCCCAGCTTAAAAAGAGTCTTGATGGTCAAAAGGCTAATATCCAGGCTTTAGATAATGGTGTAAATGAGCTTGTGGGAACCGTTGGCCAAACGGGACAAAAGCTCAGTGGTGTTGCTGCCCAATTGGGTTCTGAGGGCTCTTCATCTGGTAGTACTGCCTACGCTGCAATCAAGGGCGTTGAAAATAGTTTGGCTGGTGCGCAAAAGGCCAGTCCTGATGGGACAGTAACTTTGACTGCCGAGCAATGCCAACAGCTTATCGGCACACTTGATGCTGCTGCTTCTGGTGTTTCACAAGCAAGCTCTGGTTTGGCAGATGCTGCAAGCGGTATTGATACCAATAGCTTGGCGCAACTCAAAAATGGTGCCGACGCTCTTGCAACCAATCTCACCGTATCGACTGGTAGCACAGATCCTTCTTCAATGACGCTCTATGATGCGGTGACTAATCTCTCTGCTGGAGCCAATCAGGTTTCCTCGGGTGCTACTCAGCTTGATCAAGGCGTTGGCCAGCTTGCAGATGGCGCAAGTCAGCTGGCTGGAGGACTTGATTCTGCAAAGACGGGTGCCACTGCACTATCTGCGGGTGCCTCTCAGCTTAAGACGGGCACTCAGTCTGCAAAGGACGGTTCAAGCTCCTTGCTTAGCGGCATTGATAAGCTTTATGCAGGCTCGGCAAGTCTAAGCGACGGTTTGGGCGATGCAGAGAAAGGCTCTGGTTCTTTGGCTGATGGCATCAAGAAACTTGCAGATGGTGCAACTACGCTTACCAAAGGCATTAGCTCTGCTCAAGATGGTGCAGATCAGCTGGCAGATGGCTTAAGCGATGGTTACAAAAAGGCTCAGGAATCTACCGCTAACTCTGATGCTAAGTCCGAGATGATGAGTGAGCCCGTCAACCTCAAGTCCTCCAACTACACTACCGTCTCCAATTACGGCTCAGGTTTTGCTCCTTACTTTATTGCGCTGGGTCTTTGGGTGGGCGCACTGATGACAACCTTTATTATCAAGCCACTCAACCAGCGTTTGCTGGCTTCTGGTGCCAACCCCATTGTGGCTGCTTTGGCAGGTTTGTTGCCTGCACTGATGGTAGGCGTTATCCAAGCAGTGCTTATGGGTCTGGTATTGCAGTTTGGTCTCAAGATTGACCTGCTTCATCCTGTAGCGTACTACGCACTTTGTATCTTGACTGCGCTCTGCTTTGCAGCGTGGAACCAAGCACTTGTTGTAGGCTTGGGCTTCCCTGGCAAGTTCTTGTCAGTTGTATTGCTTATGCTGCAACTGACTTCAGCTGCCGGTACCTTCCCGCTTGAGGTTGTGCCGCATTTCTTCAAGATTATCAATCCGTTACTGCCGATGACCTATTCGGTGCGTGCTCTGCGCGTTGCAACCACTGGCTTGGATATGTCACTGATTACGCCGAATGTCTGGATGCTACTTGCCTTTACGGCAGTACCCTTTGTGGTGACCTGCTTGATTGCTGCTCGCAAGCGCCTGGTCACGATGGGGGACTTGCATCCGCTCGTACAGCTCTAAGGCGATACGCTAGTATTAAGAAAACGCTCGCAATCAATTCATGCGTCAGGTGCCTTATGCGCTTGGCGCATGTATATCAAATGTGGTGAGAGATATGGCTGCAAAAGAAGCTCAAAACAAGAAATCGCTCAACCATGTGGTTGGAGTTGACGCGCCAGGCATCCAAGAACTAGTTGGTCGTGTTGAAGCGGCGCATCAGGCAGTGCGTACCGCAGCTCGCAAGGTTGCTCGTGATGCGGTTGAAGCAAAAACTGCAAAAGTACGCGAGACCAATCGTATGAGCAAGTCCGAGCGTACGCGCGTACGTATTCTTGCAGCAGCTTCCGAAATTATCATGGAGCGTGGAGGTATCGATTTTCAGATTGGCGAGGTTGCTGAGCGTTGCAACATTTCTAAAGGTGCGCTTTATTATTACTTTGCAGATCGCGATGCCATTGTGGAGGAACTCTTCTCACAGGTGGTTGAGGACTTTGTTAGTTCTCTAGAAACAGATGTTGCTCATGCAAGTTCCTCTCACGAGGCAATGCGCGCAATGGTCAGACGTCTGTGTTATTCAGTGCATGAGGGCGGAATTTTTATTGCTGCAATGGCAACAGCGCTACTCAAGGATGGCACCTCTATGTTGCCGCGGCTCGAAAATCGCTATACGCGCGTTACACATTTGGTTGCTAATCAACTGATACGCGCGCAAAGTGAGGGTCTGGTTGACTTTGAGGGCAATCCCGAGATGGTTGCGGCAAGTATTTGTGGCATGATTTTTTTTGGCGCTTCACGTCAGATTGAAATCGAGCCCGATACTGATGTGGACGAGCTGATCGAGCGACTTATTCGCTTGGTGGAATTTGGTATTTCTGCTTCTCGCACCTCTGACGCATAGGGAGGGTTGGGTTCATGGCCTTTGCGGCAGTAGTACTTGATATCGCAACGCGCGAACTTGATCGTCCCTATGATTACGTTATCCCAACTGAGCTTGCGTTTCAGGTAAAGATAGGCGTGACAGTTCTGGTGAACTTTTCTGGCAGAGTTGCCGTGGGCTATGTAGTGGCGTTATCTGATACTCCTCCTGCAGAGGTACCGCTTAACAAAATTTTGCCAATCAAGCAGGTTTTGACAGAATCAGCTTTTGATGAAGCTGCAGCACGTGTAGCACTTTGGTTGGCGGCTGAATACGCCTGTCCGCTTGCGGTGGCTCTACGACTTTTCTTAGCGCCAGGGCAAAAGTTGCGTGTGCATCGTGTGGCGCCTGATGCGCCTTGGGAGCTTGTGCGTGAAAAAGCAGGACCTATCGATACTCGTTGGGTCTCTTTGAGCAAAGCAGGGCTTTCTTTTGTTCCTCAAAAAAATGCTTCTCGTCAGCGAGAATTACTTGCTGCTCTTGCTGCGGGTCCTCAGCGCATGGCAGAGCTTGCGGCGATGGTGCCGGGGGCAAGTGCGGTTGTCAACGCGCTCGCTAAACGCAGCGTAGTGAGTATTGAGCTCCGCCGACATATTCGCGGAAGCGGGGAGACTACGAGCTTATCAAGTGCTCACGCAACGCGACCCGACATGCTGACTGAAGGGCAAAAAAACGCACTTGAGACAGTTGAGGCGGCGCGTCTTGCTGCTCGTGGTGATGTGGTTTTAGTTGATGGTGTGACGGGTTCAGGCAAAACCGAAGTATATCTTGCGGCTATTGAGCGAGCTCGCGCAGCTGGTCAGGGTGCGTTGGTGCTTGTTCCTGAGATCTCTTTGACAGCACAGACTGTCGGTCGTTTTCGCAGTCGCTTTGGCGAAGATGTTGCGGTGCTTCATAGTCGTCTTTCGGTGGGTGAGCGTTTTGATCAGTGGGATATGGTACGCCGCGGATATGCCCATGTAGTAGTGGGTGCTCGCTCTGCTTTATTCGCTCCCGTGGCAAATTTGGGTCTTATTGTGATTGATGAGGAACATGAAGGTTCTTACAAGCAAGACTCTATGCCACGCTATCATGCACGTGAAGTAGCGGCGCGCATGGCAAAAGAGCGCGGCTGTGCCTTGGTATTGGGTTCGGCTACACCGTCACTCGAAAGTCTTGAGCGTTGTCGCTGTGGCAGCTATGCGGGGGTATCTTGGACGCGTGTCGAGATGCCCGAGCGACCAGGTACTACAGAGTTACCATCAGTTGAAATTGTGGATATGACTCAGCAGTTCGCTGCGGGTAGACGTACGTTTTTTTCTTTACCACTCACACAGGCATTAGAAGATGTAGTGCGCCATCGTGAAAAAGCAGTACTGCTCCTTAATCGACGTGGCTTTGCCAATTTTTTGATGTGCCGAGAATGCGGCTGTGTGCCTGAATGTCCGCACTGCTCTGTTGCACTGACGTATCACGAACGCACTCATGAGCTGGTTTGTCATAGCTGTGGACGCTCGTGGCCACAAAAGAGTTACCCCGATCCATCCTCGCGGTGTCCCAATTGCGGGAGTCGCTATATGGGGGCCTATGGGGTAGGTACGCAGCGTGTCGAAGATGAGCTACATATTTTGCTCAATGATTTGGGAGAAGCTGGGGACGATGTTGAGATAATCCGTATGGATGCGGATACGACGCGTACCAAGGGCGCTCACCAAAAGCTGCTTGAGCGTTTTGATGGTGCAAACTGCGCTATTTTGTTGGGAACGCAAATGATTGCTAAGGGCCTCGATTTTCCCGAGGTTACCTTGGTGGGTGTTATCAACGCTGATACGACACTTAAGTTACCCGATTTTAGAGCTGCTGAACGCACTTATGATCTGCTCGAACAGGTGGCAGGTCGTGCAGGGCGCGGTGATAAAGCAGGGCGCGTAATTGTGCAGAGTTATTGGGCGGGTCATCCCGCTATTGCATCGGTGGCACTGCATCGTCGTGAGTTGTTTGTGGATAGTGAACTTGATCTGCGCGCTGAGGCCTCATACCCGCCCTTTACGCGTCTTTCCAATGTGTTGCTTTGGGGGACACAAGAGTCTCAGGTCAAACGTTGTACTGCGGAGGTTGCTGAGGCAATACGTGCTGCCATTAAAAGCTTTGATGATGCAGATAACTGGGAGGTACTAGGTCCTGTTGAATGCATCAAAGCGCGCGTTAAGGATCGCTTCCGTCGGCATATTTTAATTAAATCTCCTCTTAATTCAAAACCTGGCCCCTTGCTTTCTGCCTGTGTAAAAGCTGCAAAATTACCCCGAGGTATTACGGTGGCAATTGATGTGGATGCCGCTGACCTCATGTGAGTCTCATGGGTCGATGACTTATGCCGTTTTATGGGTATGATTGTGAGGAAACAACTTATGTTGCCCAAGCGCTACTTTTAGGCAACATTTTTCTAAGGAGTTACGATGAGCGCGGTTCAAGATATTGTCTTTGGCAATGATGACCGCTTGCATGTTGAGTGCGAGCCGATTGAGACCATTGATGACGATGTGCGGCAATTAGCAAAGCATATGCTTAAGGATATGTATGCGACTGATGGCGTTGGGCTTGCAGCGCCGCAGGTGGGCAAACTGGTGCAGATGGTTGTTATCGATGTTGATTATGCCGAGCCAGGTGGACGCAAGAATCCTTATGTGCTTATCAATCCTAAAATCATTGTGGCGGACGGTCCTGAACGTACAACAGGGGAGGGCTGCCTATCCTATCCCGGCATTACTTGTGAGGTCACTCGTCCTTCTCATGTTATTGTGCAAGCGCTCAACCTTGATGGTGAATTAATGCAATATGAGGCTCGCGATAATCTACTGGCAGTTTGTTTGCAGCACGAGATCGATCATATTCATGGTGTGACAATGGTTGACCATCTGCGTCCTTTGGCACGTGCAGCAGCCATTCGCGATTTTGAGGCTGCACTTGCCCGTGGTGCTAAGCCTGGAGATGTTGGAGGGGAAGACTAGCATGTCGCTGAGAGTTGTCTTTATGGGCACTCCCGATTTTGCTGTGCCCTCTCTATCTGCCCTATCGCATGAATTTGATGTGGCGCTTGTGCTAACTATGCCCGATGCGGTGCGTGGGCGAGGCAAGGAGCTTATAGCATCTCCTGTTAAAAAGCGTGCGCTTGAACTGGGCATTCCTGTTATCGAAACAAAACGTATTGGCGCAACTGAAATCGCGAGCATTCGTGAGGTGGCACCTGATGTTATTGCTGTTGCTGCCTATGGTGCGATTTTGCCGGATGAGCTGCTGTCGACTGATTTGGCACGCTTTGGTGCGATTAATGTACATGGGTCGCTGCTGCCGCGCTGGCGCGGTGCCGCTCCTATTCAGCGCGCCATCCTCGCTGGCGATGATCGTATTGGCATCTCTATCATGCGTATTGCTCATGAACTTGATGCGGGACCGTGGTGTCGTCAAGCATCTATTGACCCTAAAGGTCTATCTGCCGCAGAAATTACCCAGAGCTTAGCTGAACTTGGCGCTACCGAGCTGGTAGACGCCATCCATGAGATGGAGGCAGGTACTGACAGATGGACTGAACAGGACACCTCTCAGGTCTGTTATGCAAAAAAGATAAACAAAGCTGAGATGCGCTTGGCGCCTGCCGATGGCACATGCACTAATTTGTTGCGTATCAGCGCGGCTACTGATGCTGCTCCTGCGCGTGCTATGGTGTGTGGGCGTGGCGTGCGTGTCTTGCGTGCGGTTGCTGCACCTACCGTGAATATCGCTACTGGTGAAGTATTGATTGATGGTACGAGGCTCTTTTTGGGTTGTGCTGATGGCGCGCTGGAATTATTGTTGGTAAAGCCTGATGGTAAGCGAGAAATGCCCGTCTCTGCTTGGCTGGCCGGCCTTCGCGGGGATCCTGTCTGGGGTGATATGTAGTGTCTGCCCTCTCGCCTGCACGTGTAGTTGCTTTTGAGATGGTGTCCGAGCGCCGCCGGCGAGGGGCACATATGCGCGATTTATTGCGCACATCTCGAGCGATGGCTGGACTTGCATCGCGAGATAGGGCTTTGGCATCCCGTTTGGCTTTGGGTGTGACGGCTACCGTTGGCGCACTTGATGCCATGATTGACTCTCACTTGAGGCATGGAGTGCATATTGAGCCACGTGTGCGGGATGCGTTGCGCGTTGCTTGCTATGAGCTCTGCTGGTTGGATACCCCAACAGCGGTGGTTATAAGTCAGGGTGTTGAGTTGGTGCGTCGTGCTGTCCCGCGTGCAGCGGGCCTTGCCAATGCGGTGTTGCATCGTGTGTCCGAGCAAGATGTTGCAGCTATCTGCGAAGCCGAGCGTCGTATATATGAGGGCAGCTCAGATTTGCTTGCCAAAGACATTGCGATTGCCTGCGGAATGCCCGAGCCGTTGATTTATCAACTGTTGGCTTCGTGCGGTGAGGAAGTGTGTCGTGAGTGCGCTTTGGCGCAGCTCGAACCAGCACCAGTGTATATTGCAACCAACTTGGCTATGTTGAGTCCCGAGGAAGCTGCGCGACGGATGCAACAAGCTCGTCTTGAAGCACAGCCGTTAGTTATTCCGGGCTCTTGGCAGGTGACAAATCCTGCTCGCTTGGCACCTTCTGGATTGGTGCGCAATGCTATTGTCCTGCCCGTAGATTTAGCAGCTCAGATGGTTGCTCGTATTGCAGGTCCTCTTCCAGGTCAGCGTGTGTTGGAAGTAGGTCAGGGTAGAGGTACCAAAACATTGTTGTTACAAATGGCTGCGCTCGAGCAAGGTGGCCTTGCTGAGATAGTGAGTATTGATTCCGAGGATTATAAGGTACGGCTTGCGTCCAGCCGTATGGCCGTAGCTGGGGTTTCTGCTCACACGCAAAACCTTTGTTTTGACGCTTGCCAGCTCGATTCGCCGCAGTTGCCCGCTGTGCTGAGCGGCGGTTTTGACATGGTCTTTATAGATGCGCCGTGTTCGGGTACGGGCACATTGCGCCGCCATCCAGAAATTGTTTGGGGCCTTTCCCGTGCATCGGTGATGTCTCATAGAGCAGATTCACTACCTGCCTTACAGTTGCGTATGCTTCGCGCCGCATCGCAACGAGTACGTCCGGGTGGCAGTTTGGCCTATGCGACCTGCTCTTTGCTCGAGCAGGAAAATACCGGTGTGGTTCAAGCATTTCTCGAGAGCCCCGAAGGCCGTTCATTTGAGCGAGTCTCTGTGCTTGAGGCTCCAGCAGTGCGTTCTTTAAGCGATGCTGCATACGGACTTGTGGCATCTTGTGTTACGTCTGAAGGCTACTTTGCCTCGCATCCTCGCGTTGCTTCCTTTGATGGTCACTTTTGCGCTCTTTTCCGCCGCAACTAAGCCAATTTATTCTTCGACTCTTATCCACACAGATGGTTCATCCTTCGACCTGCACTCACCCAAATGGTTCATCCTTCGGCCTACCGAAAAAAATGACCAGCTGTTTTGTGTACTCCAACTTCGAAACTTGAACCATCTTTAGTAGCACATTTCAAATTGAGTAGCACATACTGATGCGGAGGACGCAAAACTAAAAGCCATCAGTCCCAAAACTAAAGGCCATTAGTCCCGGGTGATGAATGGTTGTAGTGCATGGGGAACTCCAAATGACTGTAATAGCTGGTAAAAGAAAGCTAAATCACATGCATTTGCGAATGAAAAGCGCATGATGCTTGCTAGTCGGGAGAGACGCGATTCTCGCAATCGTTCTGCTGTTAAAACATCAATGGCAGAGCGTCCTTGGGTCATGTCTGGATTTACGTATTTCTGTCGTCCATCTAGTTCCCCGATAATCCTTTGTCCTGTGGGCAATGTCCAGAGAAAATCAACTCGATATGTTGCTTTGCTTATGGGGTCAATAATTGTTGCTTGCAACTCTGGTGAAGCAAAGCCAAGTTCAAGAATATGGGCGCGAGCTATTGACTCGCCTCCGCTTTCTGCACGCGCATCGGCAAAACCTGCAGTAATTCTTGCCTGCGCAATCCCTTTCTGGCGGAATCCTAAGTGGTTAACCTCGTTAAGTAACCATTCTTTTGTCTGATTTAATGTGCGCAATCCTGAATCTGCTATACATAATCCATCAGCAAAATTAGACATTCGCAAACATTGGGCCAAAGTTTCTGCGGTGCTAAGGACGGGTATTCCTGCTGAAATGTATGGGTGTTGCAATCTGTTTTTCATGCGCGGGATATAACGATGATGGCAGATGTATTGGTTTTCGCGAGAGCAGCTTTTTAGATGTGTAACGTGAATTTTTTGAAGTTGCCAATAGGGAACCTCAAAACCGTATGCTAATGCTGCAGTTGGACCGCAAAAAATCCAGTTAGGATGCTTTGCAGTTAGAGCGCGCGCAATATAAAGATGTTTATTATTAAAATTCAATTGGTTCCAATATTCTTTGCGTATATAAAGGCTGGGCACAGGACTAATAATGTCTTCTCGTGCTTTGCAATGACAAAAGGTATCTTGCAAGGCTTTGTTGTTCGTCCAAGCACATGTTTGTCTCTGCTCTGCTTCATCAAGCATAGAGGTAATGATTTGCATGTGGAAGTTGGCCATTTAATCACCGAAGCCCATAGACGAGAATGTGTAAAAATGCTTCAAGAAGCAGCGAATCAATGTGCTCTATGCTGCTTTTTTGAGCTTAGATTAACCTCAGTGATAATTGGTGAATATGGTATTGATTCCGAAATATGGCTTCCCTCAAACTGACCTGCAGCTTGCACAAAACTGCCCTAGGATTTCAGCAAGTAGGCTACTAAATAATCCTTTTTGCTTGGCAGACGGTTCAAGTGTCGGAGTCTTTCCAAATAAATGGTTCAAGTGTCGGAGTTGGAGTACACAAAACAGCTGGTCATTTTTTTCGGTAGGCCGAAGGATGAACCATTTGTGTGAGTGCCCGTCGAAGAATGAACCGTTTGTGTGAGAAAAGCAAAGCAAAGCGGTCAAGCAAAACGTAAGCTGTGTCGAGGTGTTGCTAGGACAGCAAGAAGCAAGCAAGGATGCCTTGGTGGCAGTTGATACGGGCATTTTCAGAGACAATTTCGTTGGAGATGCCAACATCGGACAGCAAGGCAAAGTTTTTGTGATTAACTTCCCAACGCAGTCCTATTTCGGAAGCAAATGTGTCGGGTGTCAATGCTACTGCAGAAAAAGTCTTGCCCACGGCTCCAGCATCAAGTGTCCAGCTTGTCTCACCGGCAGGGGAGAGCAGACGACATTCCCAAGCAGAACCTTCATTGTCTTCCACAATATGTGGACAAGCATTGGCATAGGCTGTCAAGTTGCCCCAAACACCCAACTGATGGTCTTGTCTGCCACCTGAGATACAGCTGAGTGTCAGGCGCAAATTTGAGTTGCGACGCGCTGCTTCGTGCGTTGCGCTCTCAAGGGCGATGGCTAGGTCGGTTGCATATTTTTTTGTGGGATAAAGCAAGGAAGTATGTGCTACTGAGCGGGCCCAATCGCATGTAGCAGGACTTGCTGTATCGTCGTCTCCACAAAATGCATCGGGTTTAATACCTGCGGCTTTTAGTGTCTCAGCCCCACGATCGACAGCAACAATCCAGTCAGCATCAGCGGCAAGGCGTGTAACAAGATCTGTTGAGCTTGGTGTGGGAGAACCTCCTATTACCAAGCAATGCAACGTGTCTGTAGGTGCTGTGGTGAGCGATCGGGCATAGTCAGTTAATAAATCCAGGCTTAATTCGGGATATCCATGGACAAAAACGTCACAGTTGGCGCGCATAAAGTTCTCATCGCGTCCATCATGGTCGTTAAAAAGGCATATTGTGGGAAATCCTGCTTTATGAGCAGTGTTAACACCAAATGGCGCATCTTCAAATACCCATGTTTCATCAACAGGTGTATCCAGTACATCACGAGCAGCAAAATAGATGTCAGCCTGTGTTTTGTCGGCATCAACCTCACCTGTGTACAGTATGTCCGAGAAATAATCGAGTAAGCCATGGTAGGCAAGTGCCTCCTTGACCAAAGGTGTTGTGGTAGACGAGGCAATGACCATTGGAATTTTTGCCGTCTTAAGCGTCTCAAGCCATAGGTCTACACCTTCAAATGGCGCAACTTCAGTCTCGTAAGCTATACGTACTTGTGCACAAACTTCAGCAAAAGCTTCTTCACGACTGGCACACACACCAAACTCATCATGAAAGAAAAAGCACTCGTCTTGAAAATTCATGTACTCATACTTTTCGGCAAGCATGTGAGCATTAGGAATATTATGGCTATCCAACCAATCGGGAAATATCCTGTTCCACATGGGCATAGAGTCAAGAATCGTGCCGTCACAATCAAAAATTGCACCAGAGATTTTCATATTGAGCTCCCCTTGTGGTTTGCTGTTAGCTTGTCATATTTTTGTCAGATGATACGTGACTTGGAGAATTTTCCCAAGGTTGGGTAGAGTGTTTTTGGGAAACACATCGCAAATGTATTTACTCGGAGGAATAATGGCACGCTATGACTACAAATGCAGCTCCTGTGGCAATGTTTTTGAAATTGAGCATTCTATGAGTGCTCATCCTGAGATTTCTTGCCCTAAGTGCGGCTCGCATGCGGAGCGTATGTTCAAAACCTATGGTATTGAATTCAAAGGTTCTGGCTACTACAACACCGATCAACGTGGTCGTTTAGCCTCGAGTACAGGCAAATAGTTTGTGTGCGTTGCAGCTGCAAAACTGCAGGCAAAGTGAATGTAGCTTGCTTACTTGCAATAAAGAATACGCAAGCAGAACGTATGTGAAAAAGTTTTTGGAATGATAGTCGTAATTACTGTGTGCTTTGAGGGTTTCTTGTCCACAATCAGCACAATAAGTAGGGGTTGTCCCTTGCATAAGGCACATTGTGTGCTATTTTAATACGGCTATGCAGTTTGCGGGCGCGGAGCCCATATGGGCGCAGGAGCGCCGCCTTGGAGGTAGGAAGTATGTCGAAGGTTTGTGATATCTGCGGCAAGCATGCCGTCGCTGGTCGTTCAATCAGCCACTCTCACCGTACGGTTAACCGTGCGTTTAAGCCCAATATCCAGCGCGTCCATGTCGTCAAAGATGGCCGTCGTGTCCAGATTAATGTCTGCACCCGCTGCCTTAAGAAGGGCAATCTCGTTCGCGCATAGCGCCTGCGGAATTTACTCTGAAGTTTAGGGGCTCCCTCGGGGGCCCCATTTGTGTATCAGCAGCTTTTGTGCCAAAACTCCGCTAGCATGTATTGGTGCGCTATACTTTCCAAAGAATATTCTGGGTCGAGACGACGTTTCGACCGTATGGAAGGAGAGGTCATGGCAAACGCCACCCCAGGCATCCTCAAGGTTTCCAACGATTGTATTGCAGACCTTGCGGGTTACGCTGCCCTCGAATGCTACGGCGTCGTGGGTATGGCCGACACTGAGTCTCAAACAGGTGTTATTCGCTTGCTTCCAACCTATCGTCTGCGCAAGGGCATCGGTGTGAGTGCCGAGGGTTCTTCGGTTGTTGTTGACCTGCACGTAGTAGTCGAGTCTGGTGTCAATATTGGCCAGGTTTCCTCGAACCTTGTGAGCGCAGTCAAATTCATCCTGAGCCAAATTGCCGAGCTCAACGATGTTGAGGTCAAAGTTCACATCGAGGGTATGCGCGTAAGCTAGGCAGCTTAAACGCTAAAACCCCATGCAAGAGACGTTCGTCAGGCAGACTCGCATCGCGCCTTTGCCGACACAGCCAAGAGGATCAAAGATGATTTCCAAAGTTATCCGCACATGTTTTCCGATTGCGGCTCAGGTCGTTGCCGACAAGGCAGAAGAAATTAACAAACTCAATGTATTCCCCGTGCCTGATGGTGATACGGGTACCAACATGTCTTTAACCTTGGGTACGGTGGTCAAGGAGGTTGAGTCTCTGCCGAGTTCAGCTACGGTAGAAGACATTGCCAAGGCGATTACTCATGGATCCCTGATGGGTGCCCGCGGTAACTCGGGTGTTATTACCAGCCAGATTCTTCGTGGTGTGGCTGAGGGCTTGACTCTTGCCAAGGGCGCAGATGCAACTCCTGGTGATATTGCAGTTGCTCTACGCAACGGTGTCAAGGTTGCTTTCAAAGCTGTGCGCAAACCAGTAGCAGGTACCATTTTGACCGTTCTCAAGGATACTTCTGCCAAAGCAGATGAACTTGCTCGCACCAAGATTTCGGTTCCTGACATGCTTGATGCACTAGTGGTTGAGGCATATGAGTCGGTTGCACGTACTCCCGAATTGCTTCCTGTCCTCAAAGAAAATGGTGTTGTTGACTCTGGCGCCTTTGGTCTTGCAACTTTCTTTGAAGCCTTCGTCAACGCTTACCAAGGAAAGGCGGGCGAGATTAGTTCCTTCAAGACAACCGTTGATGCCAAGGCAGATGTCGCCAATGTGGTTGATATTGAGCTCAACGATGATTGGGAGGGCTCTGAGTTCCGTTACTGCACAGAGTTCCTCTTCCATGCAGATAGTGCCCAGTTTGATGAGGCAGCATGCCTCGGTTACCTGTCTGCTCAGGGCGACTGTGAGCTCCTTGTTGGCTCCAACCCTGACTACAAAATCCATGTTCATACCAACAGGCCTGATCATGTCCTGCGTCACATGTTGCATCGTGGTCAGATTTACAATGTTTTTGTACACAATATGGATCTTGAGGCTCAAGAGCGCACCGAAAAGATTGCTGCTGATAAGGACGCAAAGTCAGCTTCCAATGAGCCTCGCAAATCATTAGGTTTTGTCGCTGTGGCTGCTGGTAGTGGTGAAGCAGAGATTTTGAAGTCTTTGGGTGTTGACGTGGTAGTTTCTGGTGGTCAGACGATGAACCCCTCGACTGCTGATATTCTTGAGGCTATTGAAAGTGCTCATGCCGAGCAGGTTATTGTGCTTCCCAATAATGGCAATATTCGTATGGCTTCCGAAGCGGCTGTGAGTGCCTGTGAAGATGTGAAAGCAGCGGTTGTTCCTACCAAGACTGTCCCTCAAGCATTCTCGGCCATGTTTGTTGTCGATCACGAAGCAAGTCTCGAGGATAACGTCGAAGAAATGAGCGCTGCAATTGCTGATGTTCGCGATGGTGAGGTTACTACCGCGGTTCGCGATTCACAGGCAGCTGATGGCAGCCCCATTCATTCTGGCGACGTTATGGGTATCGAGGGCGGCGAGATTACCGTTGTTGGTAACGATGTTGCTCAGGTTACACTTGACCTTATCGCCAAGATGATGGATGACGAGGAAGGCGATACGCTAACTCTGCTTGCTGGTTCTGATATGGATGACGAGGCATTTGAGCAGCTTCAAGAGCGTATTGAAGAAGTTCAGCCTGATCTCGAAATTGATGCTCAACGCGGCGAACAGCCTCTGTATCCTGTGATTTTCTCTATCGAGTAGGTGATGGGAGTCCCTATGGGGCATGCTCCCAGTATTGGTGAGGCGGCAGGTCGCCTGCAAAGGACAGCTTTGCTTGCAGGCGGGGTGTCCAAATTAAGATTCGCATCTCGTTTCTCTGGAGGAACGGGTGGCGGAGCTTTGGCGAGGCTGGGTATCGAGCGTGCTCGGGACCTGCTATTGCATATTCCTACTCGCTACAGCGACTATTCTCGCGTAGTTCCCATTGCCCTGGCGCAGGTGGGAAGCGATGCAACAATTATTGCGACTGTAGACAAAGTTGAGCTTAAGCAGCCTAAACCTCGTCTGCAATTAGTGGAACTTGCACTGGTAGACGATTCGGGCATTATGTTGGCAACGTTTTTTCGTCAGCCTTGGGTCGCCGATCAGGTAAAGCCAGGTGACCGCATTATGCTTTCGGGCAAGGTGAGCTTTGGCTATGGCTTTAGGCGTATGAATCCTGCTTTTTGGGAAAAGCTTGACAGTGATAATGACCAAGCAAATCTCGCTCGTTTGATTCCTAACTATGCTTTAACTGAAGGTTTAGGCGCGGGTTGGATGAGGCGTTTAACCTCGGCAGCTCTTGCAGATATGGGGGACGTTTGCGATCCCTTACCTGCGGCTCTTGTGGCGCGTCGTCAGCTCATGGGTCTTGCTCCTGCATTGCGTTCCATTCATTACCCTGACAGTAAAACTGAGGCCGAGCAAGCTCGTCGTCGTCTTGCTTATGATGAGCTACTCTGCTTGCAGTTAACCCTACTTGTGCGACAGCATCTACAAGATGCGGGTGTGCGTCCTGTGCAACACTGCATAAATGGAGAGCATCTGCATGCCCTAACTGCTGCTTTACCTTTTAAACTTTCGGACGAGCAGAGCCGTGCAAGTCGGGAAATCCTGCGCGATATGGCGGCTCCCCAAGTGATGAATCGCTTGCTTCTTGGTGATGTAGGTACAGGCAAGACTGTTGTTGCTGCCTTGGCTTTGGCAACTTGTGCGGATAGTCGTACTCAGGCGGCCATGATGGCACCGACTTCGGTTTTGGCTCGTCAATATGCTGAAAAACTTGGCCCATTGCTCGATATAGCACACATCAGCTGGGCTTTGCTTACAAGCGCTACTCCTAACTCTGAGCGCGCTGATATTACAGAAGCCGTAGCAGCGGGGGAGTGCAGCATCGTATTTGGTACGACGGCTCTGCTCTCAGATACGTTGCAGTTTCACAAACTCAGTCTTGTTGTGGTTGACGAGCAGCACCGCTTTGGTGTTGACCAGCGTGTGGCCTTGCGGCGAAAAGGTCCTGGCGCGGACTTGCTGGCTATGACAGCAACACCTATTCCACGTACCCTTGCGCTGACTTTCTATGGTGACATGGAGTTTTCTGTCATTAAAAAGCGTCCTCTCGCGGGTGCTGGCGTAACAACTCGCTCGGTGGTTCCCGCCAATTTAGATCTTGCCTGGGGAGCTATACGCACTGCTGTTGCCTCAGGTCAGGCTGCCTATGTCGTCTGTCCTTTAATTGACGATAGTGATGAGGGTAGCGATCTTGAAGACATTCCCGAGACCAATAAAGTTGCATCTCAGCAGCTACATTCAGTTGTTTCTACCTTGCCCGAAGTGCAGCGCATGGTACCTGGAGCACAGGTAGCTATGCTGACTGGTCGCATGACTGCTGCTGACAAGGATGCGGTGATGGAGCAATTCCGCCGTGGTGAAATTCAGGTACTGGTTTGCACTACGGTTGTTGAAGTTGGTGTTGATGTGCCTCAGGTTACGGTCATGTTGGTTTTTGACTCTGATCGTTTTGGTTTGGCAACCTTACACCAACTGAGAGGGCGTGTTGGTCGAGGTCAGCTTGCAGGTCAAGCTTGGATGGTGTGCGCCTCAAAGAAAAATAGCCCTGCTCGTAGACGTATTGATGCGCTTGAGGCAACCTCCGATGGTTTTAAATTGGCAGAGCTCGACCTCCAATTGCGCCATGAGGGAGAAGTGCTAGGCTATCGCCAACATGGCGGCATGAATTTGCAGCTATCTGACCTTGCAACCGATCAGGATTTGATTGGATGGGCTCATGAGGATGCACTTGCCTTGATGCAAGCAGACCCAGAACTTCAACTACCCGAACATGCCCCCCTTGCCATAGAATTACACGATCGTTTTGGAGTGTATTTTGAAGAGGTAGAGCGCGTATGAGTGGGCAGCTGCGCATTGTAGGTGGCATGTGGAAAGGAAAAACTCTTGAGACACCCAAAGGTCGTGAGGTAACACGCCCCTCAACAGACCGTACACGTGAGCGTATTGCCTCAATGGTCTTGTCATCTTTTGCTTTGGATTTGAGTGGCATACACATACTTGATGCTTTTGCAGGAAGCGGAGCCTTGGGACTTGAGCTACTATCTCGCGGGGCTGCAAGCTGCTCTTTTGTAGATATTAATCGTAATTCTGCTGCAGTTGTCAAACGTAATTGTGCAGCGCTGCAGGCACAAAGAATGACTCGTGTAGTCGTAGGTGATATATGGACCCTCATAAAGCGCGGAGGTCTTTGGGGTGCTCCTTTTGACCTTGTTTTGCTTGATCCGCCCTATGCGATTGCAGCGGGGCAGATTTCTCAGTTGGTTGAGGATCTCGACCAACAGGGTCTGCTTGCTCCGTCGGCACGCATACTCTATGAGCATGAAGTCAAGACTTCTGGTCTTACGTTGCCCAAAGCGATGCTCATGAAGTCAAAAAAGCAAGGAATTACTACTGTTGATCTGCTGATATATGATGTCGGCAAGATGAGTGAAGCTGATGATGAGGGACGTGTATATGAGCGCGCAAATTATTGATCATGTAGTGGTGCCTGGTACTTTTGATCCAGTTACCTTTGGACATCTTGATGTCATTGAGCGTGCGCGGCGCCTCTTTCCCAAGGTCACGGTGGCAGTAGCAGCTTCTCAGGGCAAAAATGGGGTAGGTACGGCATTTTCTTTGGATGAGCGTGTGTCCATGATTGCTGATGCGCTTCATGCAGAAGGTATTGATGATGTGGACGTAAAGCCCTTTAGTGGTCTGCTGGTGAGTTTTTGTCAGCAGCTCGGTGCTCGTGGAGTGGTCAAGGGTCTGCGTGCAATGACCGATTTTGAGTATGAACTTCAACAAGCAGCCCTTAACACGCGTCTTGATTCGGATATTGAGTCTATTTTTGTCATGTCGGCAAGCAAATATGGTTATGTTTCATCATCAATTGTGCGTGAGCTGGCCTCTTTGGGATCTGATGTGTCTTTTTTGGTACCGCCCAATGTGCAGTCTTGCTTGCTTGAGCATTATGGTGCTTAAGTTTCTGCTACCATTCTAAAATAAGTGTGAGATATAGCAGCTTGGACTTAAGCTTGCTCAAAACGAACTCAGGACGGAAGGAGTCCCAGATGCAGCCAGGTGAGGAGATCGAGAGCCTGGTCGGCGAGCTCGAGCAGATTATCAGTGAGGCAAAGCAACCCTTTGCTGGCGGTGCTCAAAAGAAGGTTGTCGACGCCCAGGAGATCTACGAGATCCTGGATGAGATTCGTGATCGTTTCCCCCAGGAGTTCGCCGATGCACGTCGCATTGTCAAGGAAGAGCAGGAGACTCTTGATCGTGCGCAGCAGCAGGCTGATGCTATCATCGCTGATGCGCAGCAGCAGGCGATGATTTTGGCTGGCGACCAAGAGGTAGTTCGTTTGGCTCAGCATCAAGCCGACCAGATTCGTGACCAGGCTTCTCAGTATGAGCGCGATACACGTTACAATGCCGAGTCCTATGCCGACTCCGTACTCGCTCATCTTGAGGACAACCTTAAGTCGATGACGAGCTCAGTTACGCGAGTCCGTCAGACGATTGAGGAAGGTTCTTCCTCTCGTCGTGAAGAGGCAGGTTGGTAGACGGCATGCAGCCGCTGATTATTCCTTTAGACGCAAGACTTGCAGATCCCGGTAGTACTCTACCGCTGATGGGTCATCTTGACGAAGAGGGCTATACCCTCGGTGATCATGATTTCATACTTCCTGCAGGTATTGATTATGATTTGATGCTCACCAATGCTGGTGAAGGTATTTTGGCTACGGGCATGCTCAATGCGCACGTTGTTGGCTCTTGCGATCGCTGTCTTGAGAAGGCTGAGTTTGATGTTGCGGGTGAAGTAGACGAGTATTTTCTCTTCCATGAGCCTGATCCCGCTAGCTTGGGTGACGATGAAGATGAGATTGACTTTGCGTTGGTCTCTGCCGATCAGACCATTGACTTGTCTGAAGCGCTTAGTTCAGCTCTGCTGATGGAAACCCCCTTCGTCGTTTTGTGTAAGCCTGACTGTCGCGGTCTTTGTCCTGTATGTGGTGCCAATCTCAATGAAGAAGATTGTGGCCATGCAGTTCAAATCGAGCAGGACAGATTGTCATCAAGTCCTTTTGCCAAGCTCAAGGAGCTTAAACTGGAGGATTAACATCGAGTAGCTTACTTGCTCCTGCGGCTTTTTGGGAGAAAGATATGCAGATAGTGGCACACAGACTATATGCGTGCTACAATTTCGTTTTGTGTGATTAGGTAGGACCGTGCCGTCGCATAGACTACGGACGGTGCGAGATGAGTTGGAAGCAGAGGTCAACATGGCAGTTCCTAAGCAAAAGAAGGGTCGCGGTGCCACCCACACCCGCCGTTCGGCAAACAGCAAGCTCACGGCACCTAGCCGCTCGGTGTGTCCCCGCTGCGGCGCCCCCAAGCTGCCGCATCATGTGTGCCCCAACTGTGGCTACTACAAGGACCGCGAGGTCATTGTCACCGAGTAGCCTCATGCTGCAAGGGACAGTCTGGGGTCGGTCTCCTCGTGGGGTCGACCCTTTTTTATTAGGTTTTAGGCGTAGTTTGCCAATTGAGAGGAGTTCCGCATGACCTGCATCTGTGTTGATGTAATGGGCGGAGACAAAGAGCCTCAGGTAGTTCTTGATGGAATTGATGCTGCTTTGGCTGAGGATCCTCAGTTACAAGTCTTGGCTGTTGGTGCGGCTGAGTTTGTAGAACCATTTGCTGCTGCACGTTCCCGTGTTGAGGCGTTGGTATCGACTGAGGTTATAGGCATGGAAGAACATCCAGCTGAGGCAGTTCGCAACAAAAAGGATTCTTCAATTGTTCGAGCTTGTGCAGCGGTACGAGCGGGCAAAGCTGATGGTTTCTTTTCTGCAGGGGCAACAGGTGCGATTTTTGCAGCAGCAACTCTCGGTGTAGGCAGGATTCGTGGTGTCAAGCGTCCTGCTTTGGCAGCGGCTCTGCCAAGTGGCAGTGCGCATAGGACGGTTTTTGTGGATCTTGGAGCCAATGCAGATGCTCGTCCCGAAATGATGGTGCAGTTTGCTCAAATGGGACGTGCTTATGCCAAGGTGACTTTGGGGGTGACAGATCCCAAAGTGGCTCTGCTTTCCAATGGTGCAGAAGAGACCAAAGGCTCTGAGGCAACGCTTGCAGCTCATGAAGCGCTGGTAGAGGCTGCAGCTAGCACGGGCTGGTTTGCTGGCAATTGTGAGGGCTCTGATCTTTTTGGGGATGCCTTTGACGTTATCGTGACCGATGGATTTACAGGTAATGTGGCGCTCAAGACCCTTGAGGGCACCGCAAAGTTTTTGGTTTCCGAAATCAAAAAAGCTGCCAAGGCATCACCTGTGGTTGGCCTTGGCGCACTGCTTATTAAATCGCCTCTTAAAGAAGTAGCTCTTGCACTTTCGGGCGATGAGTACGGTGGAGCAGTGCTTTTGGGTTGTAAAGCACCCGTGTTCATTGGTCATGGCGCCACTTCAGTTCAGGCAATTAAGCACGGTACTCTTGCAGCCGCTGCTGCTGTCAATTCTGGTCTCGTTGCCAACATTTCCGATGAGCTTGTGGCAACAAAATAAGGTGCCCCAGGGGTTACAATCTTCTCAAAGTGTTTGTTTTGATTTGTTGTTTAAGAGAGGACTGAATGATGGATCGCAGCGAAATTTTTGACAAGGTCGCCACGCTTATCGCTGAGACCCTTGAGGTTGATGCTGACGAGTTGACCGAAACTACGAGCTTCAACGATTTGGGTGCTGATTCTTTTGATATGCTCGAGCTTGTAACTGCCATGGAAGATGAGTTTGAAGTCACCGTGGACGAGGATGGTCTAGGCGAGATTGAGACCATTGGCGACGCGATGGACGTCATTTTGAAAGCACAGTAAGGGGCTCTTTTGAAGTTGCACCAACGCATCACCGCCCTTGAGGAAATTCTTGGACATCATTTTCTCAATCAGCGGTTGATTAGCTCTGCCATTACGCACCCTTCAGCCGTCGAGGGTCATCCTGTCTCCGACTCCTACGAACGCCTTGAGTTTTTAGGCGATTCCATCATGGGGGCCATTGTCGCTACCGATTTGTTTGAGCGTTTTCCTCAGATGGATGAAGGGGAGCTTACCCGTCTCAAAATTTCTCTGGTTTCAGGCCCCATGTTGTCCGAGGTGGCGGAGGATTTGGGTATCGGCGAACTTATCGTGTTTGGCGAGTCAGAGCGGGGTACCGGCGCTCGCGGTATGAGGTCTGCTCTTGAGAATGTTTATGAGGCAGTTGTTGGTGCACTGTATTTGGATGCAGGGTACGAGAAAGCACATGATTTTGTGCGACGTACCTTGGGTCCACATATTACCCCTGAAATTGCCGAGCGACCTATTTCACCTAAATCACGTCTGCAGGAAGTGACTCAGCGTGATCTGCATGAGGGACCCGAATACAAAATCGTGGGACAAAGTGGTCCTGCTCATCAACCCACTTTTAATGCTGTGGCTCTGGTACAGGGTAGACGTATTGGTCGTGGTTGCGGCGGCTCAAAAAAAGATGCCGAAAGCGCTGCAGCTCAAGATGCTCTTGTGCGTCTAGGTTATATTGAGGATGCCACAGCCCCTAGTCCCACAGCCCCAATGACACTCTCGCATTATTTTGCCCAACATCAGGAGGAAGACTGATGTATCTCAAGTCGCTCTCCCTCAAGGGCTTCAAATCCTTTGCTGACAAAACGCAGATGTCTTTTGACCCTGGTCTTAACGTTGTAGTAGGACCTAACGGTTCGGGCAAATCAAACGTGTCCGATGCGGTACTTTGGGTATTAGGCGAGCAAAGCGCGCGCATGTTGCGTGGTCAAGCTATGGAAGACGTTATTTTTTCAGGTAGCTCTGCTCGTGAGCCAGTGGGTGTGGCAGAGGTCACGCTCGTTTTGGATAACGAGGACCATACTCTTCCAATTGATTTTTCTGAAGTGGCACTTACACGGCGCATGTATCGCTCGGGAGAGTCTGAGTATTTGGTCAATGGTGCCCCTTCGCGTTTGCGTGATATCCAAGACATCCTGCATGATTCGGGATTGGGCAAAGACACACATTCTATTATTAGTCAGGGCAAGCTGGATTCAATTTTGTCAGGTCGTCCCGAGGAACGTCGTGAGCTTATCGAGGAAGCAGCTGGCATCTCCAAGCATCGCCGTCGTAAGGAGCGCGCCGAGCGCAAGCTGACAGCGATGGATGCCAATTTGGTTCGCGCCAAAGATGTGCAACGCGAGCTCAATCGTCAATTACGCCCCCTTGAACGTCAGGTGGATCAAGCGCGCCGTCACCATGATCTTAAAGCGCAACTTCAAGGTATTCGCACCTCGCTTGCCGTTGATGACTTGCGGCAGTTGCAGCTGCGCCATCGCGAGCTTAGTAGTGCTGGCAACGAAGCGGCGGCTCGAGTAGAGCTAGCTCAGTACCGTCTTGACGAGCGCAATCATGAGCTTGAGAAATACCAGTCTCTGCTTGAACAAAAGGGCATTTTTGTTGGTGATCTTGATGGTCAGCGTCGCCGTATGCAAGATTTGTTAGGGCGCATGGATTCCGATATACGTCTTTTGGAGGAGAAGGGCAAAAACATGGTTGCCCGTCTTTCTGAAATGCGTATGAGTTTATCGACTGCAGAAACGCAGCGCGCAGATGCTGAGCATTTGCTTTCTGCAGTTTCGTCTGAGCTTGCTGAAGCACGAGGTGCCGAAACTGAGCTGCGTAGCTCTGTTAAGGAGCTCAAGCAGAGCTCTGAGGAAGCTACGGCGCACCGTCGTGAATTGGGAGCTCAAGTCAACAAACTCAATAATGAACAGCGTCAGGCACAGCACGTATCTGATACCGAAACGCTTGCGTATGCACGTCTGCGTGATCAGATTGAGTCTGCTGAGACAACAGATGAACTCTATGAGCAGCGTTTGTCTCGCATTTCCGAACAGCTTACCCAAAATGAAGCCGCTACAGAAAAAGCTGAAGCACGCAAAAAGCAGCTCGAGACGTCGCTTGCTCAGGCGCATGCCGACCAAGATATTGCCGAGCAGCATATCGCTGAATGCCGCGAGGCTGTGTCTTTGGCGCGTGAGCATGAAGTATCTGCACGCAAGGCCTTATCTGCTGCAGAGGCAGATCTTGCTGCTACAGAGGCTCTTGATCGTGCAGGAGAAAATCAAAGTGACTTGGTGGCAGCCCTGGCTCGGGGTCCTCAAAAAGATTTGATTCGCTATCGCTTAGCTGATGTGATGGAACCGGCTCCCGAATATGAGGCAGCGTTTGAAGCGTTTTTTGGCGGCGATCTAGCAGCTTTGGTAGTCGATAGCGTCAAGGAAGCAGGACTGCTGGCACAAACTGCTCTCGAGATGAATAGCAAGGGAACAGCAACACTGCTTTCCCTTGAGAGCGCCTCGCTTGCGCATGAGGATGCAGACAATCTGCCTGGTGTTGCTTTGGCAGGCAAGGTTGTGGCGCAAGCAGGTTGTGAGGCTTTAGTCGCGCGCCTGTTAGATGGTGTGCGTTATGTAGAAAGTGCTGAGCAAGCTTTGCAAGCGCATGAGATGTATCCAGGACTTAGCTTTGTTTCTGCTGATGGCGCAGTGGTTCATGGTGATGGTCGCACATCAGTTGGTAAACTTGCCTCTGCCTCGGCAGGTGCTCTTGAGCGCAAGCGTCGCCTACGTACCCTTCGCGCATCTATGCCACAACTTCAGGCTAATTTGGAAACAGCGATTACAAGTCTTGCCGATGCCGAGGCTGCTTTAGCCACGGCACGGGATGAAAGTTCTGCTGCTCGTGGTGAACTTGCACGAATGAAGGGTGAGCTGAGTTCAACTACTTCTGAATTGGGTCGCCTTGCGGCTCAGCATGACTCGGCATTGTCCGAGAAAAAGCAAGTAGAGCGTACGCGTCAGGCCGCTGCTGATAAGGTTGCTGAGGCTCGCGAACAGGTACAGCGTCACAAGCAAGCAGCCAATGAGGCACAGACGCGTGCAAAAGAAATTGCTGCTCAACTTGAAGATATCAATGCTGAGCGCAGTCGTGCAAGTCGCGAAGAGCGTGAAGCCCAAGACAGGTATTCGGAAACCAAGCTGCGTCTTGCGACAACCTCTGAGCGTCGTAATCATCTAGAGTCTCGTGAGCGTGAACTTCTGCGTTCGGTCAAACAACTCACAGAGCGCCTTGAGACAACGCGCCTGGCTGCTGCATCACTGGATGTAGTGCGCCTGCGTGTAGAGCCGCTACATGAGCGTTATGATGCCGTACGTGAATGTGCTTTTAGATGGGCAGAGCGTCTGCGCGACCGCGCTTCTCTTGAAGAAGCAAGCTCTGATTCATTGAAAAAGACCATCGCAGAGGCACGTGCAGTGGCTGATGCTGCAGCAAAAGAGCTGGATGCTGCTAAGGCTGAAGAGGCTTCGGTCAAAATTGAGATTGGTAAAGTTCAAGTCGAAGTTAAGCATGCTGTTGAGGCTATTGCAGCAACTGGTATGCCTCTTGAGGAGGCACTTGAGCTACCTGCTCCTGACAATCGTGAGGAAAGTGAACGTCGCGCCGAGCGTATCGCTCATCAGCTGGAATCCCTAGGCCCAGTTAACGAGGCCGCGATGGATCAATATAGCAAACTCAAGGAGCGCGCTGACTACATTGCCTCTCAGGTTGAGGATCTTGAGCGTGCGCGTACTTCTTTGCGCAAAATTACTTTGGCTATTGAGCGCAAAATGCGCAAGAGGTTCCTTACCGTTTTTGACCAGGTAAACGCCAATTTTTCTGAGGTTTTTTCTTTGCTTTTCCCCGGCGGCAAAGCACATCTTGAGATGGACGATCCCGATCATCCCGATGAGACGGGCATTGAGATTTCAGCGCAGCCACGTGGCAAGCGTATTGCAAAAATGACTCTGATGAGCGGTGGTGAAAAATCGCTTACGGCTTTGGCATTGCTTTTTGCCGTATACAAGACGCGCACGGTACCCTTCTATATCTTTGATGAGGTCGAAGCCGCACTAGACGATGCCAACCTCACCAAGCTTCTGGATGCTATCGAGCGTCTTAAGGAAACGACGCAGCTCATTGTTATCAGCCACCAAAGGCGCACGATGGAACAAGCAGATGTCTTGTATGGTGTATCCATGCGTGCTGATGGTATCAGTCGTGTGGTCAGTCAGCGACTTGATCGCGCAACAGGAAAGGTAGTTGATGCCTAATGGGTTTTATGGAACGCCTGCAGAAAGGCCTTTCTCGTTCTCGTGAGGCACTTTCTGAGATTTTTTATATGGGTGGCGAGGTTGATGAGGACTTTTGGGAGGACCTCACAGATCGTCTGGTAATGGGCGATATCGGTGGCGAAGTAGCAATGCAGGTTACCGATGATTTACGTGAGCAGGCTGCTCGTGAAAATCTTGTCCGTCCCGATCAGTTGCGTTCTGCTTTGGCAAAGCGTCTGGCACAGGCATTTACGCCTGCTGAACGTGATCCGTTTTCTGATTTGCCAAGCTGTGTGCTCTTTGTTGGTATTAATGGTGCGGGTAAGACAACCACTGTGGGAAAACTAGCAGGGGCTGCAAAATCTGCTGGCCAAGGTGTTGTGATTGGCGGTGCGGATACTTTTCGCGCTGCTGCTATCGAGCAGCTGCAGGTTTGGGGCGATCGAGCTCATGTGCCTGTAATTACTCGTGAACGTGGGGGAGACCCTGCGAGCGTCTGCTATGACGTATTAGATGCTGCTGAGAAAAACAACAGCCAACTAGTGCTTATCGATACAGCAGGACGCCTGCATACCTCGCCTGAACTTATGCGTGAGCTTGAGAAGGTTGTGCGTGTCACTCGCAAGCGTGCCGATGGTGTGTTTCCTGTATCGGTAATTTTGGTGATTGATGCTACAACCGGGCAAAATGGTCTTGCTCAGGCGCGCGAGTTTAATGATGCGCTTGATATTGATGGTCTGATTGTTACCAAACTTGACGGTACAGCCAAGGGCGGTATTGCTATTGCCATCTCACATGAGCTAAAACTTCCGATTTATCGTATAGGCGTAGGTGAGGGTATTGAGGATTTGCAGTCCTTTGATGCACTTTCCTATACGACAGCATTAGTGGGAGATGTCACTGCATAGCTTAAGCGTGATTTTGCGTATGTTTTTTAGTGTATAACCCTGAAGGGATGTATATGTTCAACAGCCTCTCTGATCGCTTGCAAGATACTTTTTCCAAGCTGCGCGGCAAGGGCCGCTTGACCGAGGACGACATTAATGCAGCTATGCGTGAGATTCGCATGGCTCTGCTTGAGGCTGATGTAAATTATCGTGTTGTCAAGGATTTTGTGGCAGCTTGCAAGGAACGCTGTATGACTGCCGAGGTTCTTGACTCGCTGAGTCCTGCTCAAAATGTTGTGCGTATTGTACTTGATCGCCTAACTGAGCTTTTGGGCACCACTGATTCCAAGCTTGCGCTTGCCCAGAATCGCACGCCTAATGTCATTATGCTTGTGGGTCTGCAGGGTTCTGGTAAGACTACTGCAGCTTCCAAGCTTGCCTATTTGCTCAAGAAGCAGGGCCACAGTCCTTTGCTGGCTGCCTGCGATACTCACCGTCCCGCCGCAGCTGACCAACTTGAGACCCTTGGTGGAGAGATTGGTGTGCCAGTATGGCGTGGCGATGGCAAAGATGCAGTTGAGGTCGCAAAGGGCTCCATCCAAAACGCTGTTGATCGCATGTGTGACATCGTTATCGTCGATACTGCAGGTCGTTTGCAAATCGATGAGCTTATGATGCAGGAAGCAATTGCAATCAAACAGGCTGTCAAGCCCGATCAGATCCTCATGGTCGTTGATGCTATGGGCGGTCAGGATATCGTCAATGTTGTGTCTACCTTTGCCGAGCGTACAGACTTTGATGGTGTCATCATGTCCAAGCTCGACGGCGATGCTCGTGGCGGCGGTGCTCTTTCGGTACGTGCTGTTACTGGTAAGCCTATTAAGTTTGTTTCTATGGGCGAGAAGCCCGATTCACTCGAGGTTTTTCATCCTGATCGCATGGCCAAGCGTATTCTTGGCATGGGCGACGTTATTGGCATTATTGAACAGGCTGAAAAGGTTGCTACCGAGCAGGATATTGCTGATGCTGAGCGTATGCTCAAGTCTGGCTTTACGATGGATGACATGCTCTCGCAGATGCAACAGATTCGCAAAATGGGTGGTCTAGGCAAGCTGATTGGCATGATTCCTGGTGGCGAGCGTATGATGGCTCAGGCTGGCGGCAATCTTGATGATACGCAGATTACTCGCATTGAGGCTATGATTCACTCAATGACAGTGGGGGAGCGTGCAAACCCCAAGCAGATTAATGGTCAGCGTCGTCGCCGTATTGCTGCGGGTTCAGGCCGTAGTGTTCAGGAAGTTAACCAGCTGCTCAAGCAGTGGGGTGAAATGAACAAAATGATGGGCAAGATGCGCCAGATGGCTGGCAATATGGGTGGTAATTCCAAGCAAGCAAAGCGCCAGATGCAGCAGATGATGCGCGGTATGGGCGGTATGCCTGGAATGGGTGGTATGCCTGGCTTTGGCGGCAAGCGTGGAAGACGCTTCTAGAGTCTCAATATCGTTCCCAACCACCCCGCCCCGCAGGCGGTCCACTCGGTTCAATACCGTCCCAAATCTCCGCAGACGGTTCAAAACCGTCGCTCCGCTTCAACAAAAGTGTTGCTTACCTTTTTACTGAGGGTGCCTCTTGAACCGTTTGCAGATAAAAGGGTGCTTCTTGAACCCGTTGTAACCACTTTTCCGCAGGCGGTTCAAAACCGTACCAAACGGCTGAAGAATGCCCAGATAAAAATTTCCGCAAGGGCGTTTATTGAACCCGATGTGGGAGAAAGGGTGCATATTGAACCCGATGCGAGTAAAAGGGAGCTTATTGAACCGCCTGCGGGAAGAGTGTAGACAAAGGGGTGAAGGAATACCTGAACAGCCTGTGCGAGGAGACTTACTTTAATAGGGTTGTGTCATAAAAGGGTGGATCGCGTGGGGAATATCAAACGAATTGAGTAGTTTGTCCAAGAAGACTAGATTGCAAACATCTGCAAATGAGAATCGCATGACGCTTACCTGACGAGAAATACGAGATTCACGTAAGCGCTCGTCGGCCATCACATCTACTATCGAACGTCCATTTGTCATATTTGGATCACAGTATTTTTGTCTGCCATCAAGTTCTCCCGCGACTTTACGACCATCGGGCAAGATCCACAAAAAATCAGCTCGGAAGGTCTTTTGACTTAACGGATCAAATATAGGAGCCTGCAACTCTGGTAAAGCAAAACCAAGCTCAATTATGCGTGCGCGGGCAATTGATTCGCCGCCGCTTTCTGCGCGTGGATTGGCAAAGCTTGCAGTAAGTCTTGCTTGGACGATGCCTTTGCGCTGCTTTCCAAGTTGCTTAACAGCTTCTAGCAACCATTCTTTTGACTTGTTCAAAACTCGTAATGCCGAGTCCGCAATGCAAAGCCCATCTGAAAAATTCATTGTGCAAAGGCATTGAAGAATAGTTTCAGCGGGATTTGGCACCGCAATATCGGAGGCGATATACGGATTGCTGAGAGTGGCTTTCATATGTTCCGGGAAACGACGATGTTTTATAAGCCCATTTGCCCGACAAGCACCTTTCGTATGCATAACATGGATTTTTGCCAGCGAGTTATATGGAACAGCAAAACCATATGCAAGAGCGGCAGTTGGGCCATAAAAGACCCAGTTGGGATGTTTTGCCTGTAGAGCTCGAGCAATATGAAGATGTTGCTCCTCCGTGCTTAGCCTGCTCCAGTAATCTTGTCGTACATAAAGACCAGTTGTGGGACTGGTTACACGCTCTTTAAGTTTGTATTTGCGTAATGTATTTCTTAATAACCTATCGTCTGTAAAAGCGCACATATGCATGTGCTCTGCATTGGCCAGTAATTGTGTTGCTTCGTGAATATGAGAAGTAGCCATTTGTCCTCACATGCCTAGAATTTCCGCTCCTACAGAGATTATTTCGTCTAAATGAAAAGCCGATTTGTTCGCCCAAATAAAATGTAGTTAATATCCATGCTAAATGGCTCTGAACTGGTGATATTCATAAAATATAGATAAATAATTAAATTAACTTGGCAATAACTGCCACTTATCTGCCGTGTATCTGGCATGTAGTTAATAGTTCCATAGCCAACTGATAGCGATTTCATCATCAACTGACACTTAGCTTGCAGTTGGCTGGCAGAACTCTGTACAAATTCGGGATAAAGCTTGTATCCGCAAAGCGCGATGCGGTCTTCATGTTTTTCTTGCATTGGGTTCAAAAGCGTACCAAACAGCTCGAGAAAGTGCAGGTAAATTTTCTTCCGAGGATGCATCTTGAACCCTCTGCAGGGAAAAGGGTGCTTTTTGAACCGCTTGTAGATGAAAGGGTGCTTCTTGAACCCGTTGTCTTCCATTTAATGCAGGCGGTTCAAAACCGTACCAAATGGCTGAAGAATGCCCAGATAAAAAATGGCGCAAGGGCGCATATTGAACCCGATGCGAGTAAAAGGGAGCTTATTGAACCGCTTGTGGGTAAAAGGGAGCTTATTGAACCGCCTGCGGGAAGAGTGCGAGCAAAAAGGTGCATCGTGGACTGCATGCGGGAAGAGTGCGGGTAAAAGGGTGCTTTATGAGCCAGCCATGGGCGTGTGCTGGCGCTTTAAGGAAGCAGAGCAGGACACGGACCTGTGGCGATGCGCTACCTAATGGCGGCAGAGTTGCCAGAAGGCAACAGCGCTTGCAGCAGCTACGTTAAGAGAATCGACCCCATGACTCATGGGGATGATAACGCTGGCATCGCAACCAGCTAATACCTTGTGCGTTAGTCCACTGCCTTCAGTACCCAAGAAAAGTGCAAGTTTTTCATGTTGGCTAAGCGCTGGATTATCTAGTCGTATTGCTTTCTCATCTAAAGCAAGCGCAGCGCAGAAAAACCCTTCCTTATGCAGGAGTTCCAAGCCCTCCTGCGGCCAAGGCGCGGGAAGATATGCCCAGGGCACCTGCAGTACTGTTCCCATAGAAACGCGTAACGAGCGACGATTGAGCGGGTCGGCGCAGGTAGGAGCAAGTAGCACTGCATCTGCACCAAGCGCTGCTGCCGAGCGGAAAATCGCTCCTACATTGCTCACGTCAACAATATCTTCAAGTACTGCAACCCTTTTTGCACCCGCCAAAACCTCTTGCGCATCACGCGGCTTTGGACGAGAAAAGCAGCCCAGAATACCGCGGGTTACGGTATAGCCCACCACCTTGCTCATGAGCTCAGTTGGAGCGACAAAAACAGGTGTATCTTTGCCAAGCTGGGCAAAGATGTCAGCGCAACTCTCAAAGCGCCGTTCATCAATAAAAAGCGAAAGAGGAGAGAATCCTTCCTTAAGTGCAACTTCAATTACTAAACGTGATTCTGCAATCATGACTGCAGCCTCGGGATTGAGCACATGTTTGAGCTGCTTGCCGCTTAAAGATATGTAGGCCGCAAGACGAGGATCGTCCAGATTAGAAATATCTATGCGCTGCATGAAAACCTCTTGCTTCCGTAAAATCTTCTAAGAGAGCGTTACCATTATCTAACAGTGGGAACAATCTCTTGTGTCTAAGAGTTCAGATGTAATTTTCAGCGCAGCATATAGGCTGCGTAGCTGGGGGAATGTTGATATGGCTCAAAATAATTACCCGCGTCACAGTGCGGCATATGCACATTTGGGTGTTGAAGAGACAAGTGTTAGTCCATCTCCTACGCCCCCTATGGATGACAAACCAAAAAAGAAAACCTCTTTGGTGCCCATTCTGGTGGTACTTGGCGTTTTGCTTGTTGTGTATTTTGGCGGAGTCTTTTTCTTTAGTAATGCGTTTTATCCCTCGACCACTCTAGACGGCAAGGATGTGTCGCTGAAATTTGCCAAGGAAATCGCCCAAGCTCAAGTTGAAACAGGTGAGCGTTCGCATCTTACGGTCAACATTCCTGATGGTCAGACGCTTGAGCTTAATGGTTCTGACGTGTCACTAAAAATTGACGGTAATGCTTACGCTCGTAATGCCATGACCACTCAGCAACCCTGGTTTTGGCCAGTACGTGCTTGGGGCTCTCATGTGGTCAAACTTCCCGTTTCAGCAAATTTTGATAAAACCAAACTAAAAGAGGTTGTAGCTAAGCTTGTAGAAGAACATAACTCTGGAGCAAAGCAGCCCAAAAATGCCAGCGCTCGCTTTGATGACAAGTCGAAAAGCTACCAGATTACTCCGGCTGAGGAAGGCACCACGCTTAACGCAGATTATGTTGAGACTGAGGTTGCAAAAGCCCTTACCGATCTCAAAGCTACTTTTGAACTTACCAAAGACGCTTACATCCAGCCTACCGTCAAAGACGATGATGAGGCGCTCAAAAAAGCGGTTGAAAAGGCAAATTCTATGCTTAAGGCAACCCAGTCTTTGACTATTGAGGGCAAAGAAGTAGCAAAAGTCGAAGCAGATAAGCTTGGTAGTTGGATTTCCATCTCTGATAAAAATGAAGCCACTATCAATGCTGATGCTGTCAAGAAATGGACCCAAGGCGATTTGTCAAAGCAACTTGATACCGTGGGCTCTACGCGTACGTATTCGTTGCCTGATGGCGGCAGTGTAACCGTTAGTGGTGGTCGTTACGGCTGGGTTATTGACGGCGCTGATGTGGCTGACAGTATTGTGAGCAATGTTAAAGCAGGCAAATCCGCAAGCATTGAAGTTTCGATGAAACAAAAAGCCGTCAAATACGCTGATGGGGGAGCAGACTGGGGTGATCGCTGGGTTGATGTCAATCTCAGTGCACAGCACGCTGTGTTGTATGACCATGGCAAGAGGCTTTGGGAGTCTGATTTTGTATCTGGCAATAGCAGCGAAGGTCACAGTACCCCGACTGGAGTTTATTCGGTCAACTCCAATATGACTTCTAAGGAATCTTCGGGTTCGCAGGTAAAACTTGTCTCACCCTTTAAAGATTCTAAGGGTAAGCCCACCTATACTAGCTATGTTGACTGGTGGGTTCCTTTTATCGACAACCAATATGCTTTCCACGATGCCTCTTGGCGCAAGTCTAGCGAATTTGGCGGCGATACTTACAAGTCCAATGGCAGTCACGGCTGCATTAACCTTCCTCCTGATAAGGCAAAAGCTCTCTACAAATTAGTCTCAGTTGGCGATGTTGTTGTGGTTCACGACTAATTCTTATCTGCTATGGGTATCAATGGGGGGAATATAGAAACTCTCGCATGAGTTGTCTTTGCTGATGGGAGCTTTAGATGGAAATGAACAATAGGCGCAGACGCCAAACAATGATTATGTATTTCATTGCTGGTCTTGTGCTTGCTTTCGCGCTGCAGAGGGCGCTCTTTACCAATATTTCTGCTGCCAAGGTAGAGCAGGTGACTTACAGCAAATTTGTTTCAATGGTTGAAGATGACAAGGTAAACTCTGTCAGCCTCAATCAATCAAATAACGAGATTACCTTTAAGACTGATAACAAAGACATTAGCTATGTCACCACTGCATGGCCTAATGATGATAATTTAACTTCGTTGCTCAAGCAGCACAAAGTTACCTTTGCCTCCACCGTAGATGACAGGTCTTCTGGGATGTGGATGTACCTCGTCGCAAGCTACCTTATTCCTATTGCCTTGGTTTGGCTGGGCTTTTGGTTCCTCCGTCGTCGTTTGAGCAAGCAAATGGGTGATGATGGTCCCTCAATGAATTTTGGTGGTGGCCTTGGCTTTGGTGGTGTTGGTAAGTCTGGCGCAAAAATTGTGGCAGATAAGGATAATGACACCACTTTTCGTGATGTTGCAGGTCAGGATGAGGCTAAAGAGTCTTTGGCTGAGATTGTCAACTTCCTTGAGCATCCTGAAAAATATGCCGAGATTGGTGCCCGTTGTCCCCGTGGTGCCTTGCTTGTAGGGCCTCCAGGAACAGGTAAAACCCTGCTTGCCAAGGCAGTGGCTGGCGAAGCAAAGGTGCCCTTCTTCCAAATTGCAGGCTCTGAGTTTGTCGAGATGTTTGTTGGTCGAGGCGCTGCTCGTGTGCGTGATCTTTTCAAGCAGGCCAACGAAAAAGCACCTTGTATTGTCTTTATTGACGAGATTGATACCATCGGTAAAAAACGTGGCGTCTCGCTTAATTCCAATGACGAACGTGAGCAGACCTTAAATCAGCTGCTGACCGAGATGGATGGTTTCGACAATCACAAGGGCATTGTTGTGCTCGCAGCTACCAACCAGCCTGATGTGCTTGATCCTGCACTTTTGCGTCCTGGTCGTTTTGACCGTCGCATTCCTGTAGAGCTGCCAGACCTTACTGGTCGTGAGTCCATTCTCAAATTGCATTCTCATGATGTAAAGATGGAGTCTGGTGTCGACTTTGCTCAAATTGCACGTACGACCCCGGGCGCCTCTGGTGCAGATCTCGCTAATATGATTAATGAGGCGGCTCTGCGCGCTGTTCGTCAAGGCCGAAAGTATGTCACTCAAGAAGACATCGAAGAGTCGGTGGATACTGTTATCGCAGGCGAAAAGAAGAAGTCCACCGTACTATCTGAGCACGAAAAGGAAGTTGTTGCCTATCATGAGACTGGTCATGCTATTGTCGCAGCAGTCCAAGATGGCAAAACTCCCGTATCCAAAATTACGATTGTTCCTCGTACCTCGGGTGCTTTGGGCTTTACGATGCAGGCTGAGGAAGACGAGCATTATCTCACCACGCGTGAGGAGTTTAAGCAGCGTATTGCTGTGCTTTGCGGTGGTCGTGCAGCAGAGGAACTCATCTTTGGTCATATGAGTTCAGGCGCTGCTAACGATATCGAAAAAGCCACTAAGATTGCTCGCGCTATGGTGACTCAGCTTGGCATGTCCGATAAGTTTGGCATGATGGCGCTAGGTGAGCGTCGCAATGTTTATCTTGGCGGTGGCAGCGAGTTGACCTGCTCTGAAGGTACTGCTCGTGAGGTTGATGATGAGGTTCGTCGCTTGGTCGAAGAAGGTCATCAGACTGCTTTGGCTACCCTTCGAGAGAATCGCTTTAAGCTTCATGAGATCGCTCATTATCTACAGTGCAAGGAAACTATTACGGGCGAAGAGTTTATGAATATTCTCTCCCGTAACGACGGCTTTGCTCCTGCAATTGTGAGTGAGGCACGTTCCAACCAAGATTAGCCTTCGGCTAGTTCTCCTGAGCGGTAGCAGCTAAGCAGTTCGTTTAGGTCGGCGATTTGTTCTCTTAGTTCGATGCCCTTGTCCGTATCACCCACGCGATGAGGAATGTCATAGCGTTCTAGCACATCGGTCTCACTCATGATGTCGGCGTTGGTATCAAGTGCAGCGTCGAGATCACGGAAAGGCCGATGTGCTTTTATACGTAGATGATGTGCGCTTTGAACCAAGGTATAACCTGCAATACCTGTCTTTGCATGGTAGGCCTGAGCAAAGCCCCCATCAATTACCAGCAGCTTTCCGCCTGCGCGCACAGGACTTTGTCCTGCTCGTACTTTGACGGGCGTATGCCCGTTGATGATATGTCCCTCAGATCCCAAGCCAAATTCCTGAAGAATAGCGTCACAAATAGCAGGGTTTTTGGTCAGACTGAAGTAGGGATCGCTGGGCTCTTTCCAGCAACTTTCATCTTCGACAAACGTACGTTCAAAGGTTTTGACTACGCGTCCCGACAAAGGAGAATGTGCTCCACACCAGAGGTAATACATCCAATCCAATGCTTCTTGTTCGCCTGTTTTCCAAGCACGGCGTGCAATTCGGTCGCAGAAATCAAGATATTCTTTGCCTGCTCTTCGGACTCCATCATCACAAGCAACGCGGGCAAACTTACCCTCTGGTGTCAGCGGTAGACAACCGTGGAATAGCAAATTGCCATTGTGCACAAGATATATCGAGCCTGTCTCGTATAAGAAACCCACGTGACGGCGTAGGCGGTCGCTTTGGCTAAAGGCATTAGCGAGTTTATCGACGATTTTCTGCTCTTCTTTTGAGAGCACATAAGGATCGCCTGCAAAATCAACGGTAGGGAAATCACGTGTGCGCAAGGGATATTCGTGCCCATCAATGGTGACAACTGCATGGGTAACATCAATCTTGTCAAGTAAACGTCGTTTGGCAGTTGTCTTCCAATTAGGATGACGTGCGATTGCTTGACCTTCAAGTTTGAATAATATGACAGAGATAGCCTTGTAGAGTGGCGTGAGATTGTCATAGGTGGTGTAGTTTCTCCGCGCAAAATTTTCGAGCTCACGCAGGGAAATACCGTAGGCGCTCTCGAGCATATCAAGTGAGTTGTAGTGGATATTCGTACGTAGGACTGCTACCTGGCACAAGCTAGAACCCGCTGCAGCTCCCATCCATACAATGTCATGGTTGCCCCACTGTACATCCAACGATTGATAGTTCATTAAGTGGTCAAGGATACGATCGGCATGTGGTCCACGATCAAAAATATCGCCCACCAAATGTAGATGGTCGACCGCTAGACGCTTGATAAGGGAAGAGAGCGACACGATGAAATCATCTGCCGCTCCTGTGCCTACTATCGATTGGAAAATGCGTGCATGATAGTCCTGACGACGCTGCTCATCTTCGGTGCTGGCATGTAGTAACTCGTCGATGATATAGGCATATTCAACAGGCATAGCCTTTCGCACTTTTGATTGGGTGTAATTACTTGCGAGCGTACGCGCTAGCACAATAAGGCGTTTGAGCGTAAGCAGATACCACTCAGAACTAATGTCATCTGCAGCATGAAGACGGCGGAGTTTTTCTTGTGGATAGTAGATGAGGGTGCAAAAATCTGCCAATTGTTGCTTGTTCAATTCAGCAGAAAAGAGCTTTGTTATCTGTTCGCGAATAGCGCCCGAACAGTTATTAAGAATATGAACGAACGCCTCGTATTCGCCATGTACGTCGCTCATAAAGTGTTCTGTTGCGGCTGGTAAGTTTAGGATGGCTTCTAGATTGATGATTTCGGTAAATACAGATTGTGTTGTAGGAAATTTTTCTCCAAGCAATTTGAGATACTTTTGTTTGCTTGTGGCAACACACTCTGCCGCCTTATCCACAGTGCCTCCTCATCTTAAAAGCATCAATGCCTGAAGTATAGCTGCCGTCTCTGTGATGACTGCATATACGAGCCACGGTGAACGGTATTATTTACGCTGCGAGCGTGCTAAAATTGTAGTTTGTCTCATAAGACACACAACGATGTGACACACATGGAAGGGACCCATCGTGGCGAATTCATATAAGCAGACGACAAACCTTCCCAAAACAAGTTTTTCGATGCGCGCTGGTCTGGCGGCCAACGAGCCTAAGAGGCTTGCTGATTGGGAACAAAATCACGTCTATGAGCAGATGATTGCCAAAAATGAAGGACATGAAAAGTTTATCCTTCATGATGGTCCTCCTTATGCAAATGGCCCCATTCACCTAGGTCACGCTCAGAACAAAATCTCCAAGGATTTTATTAATCGCTATTGGTCGATGCGAGGCTATCAGACGCCCTATGTGCCTGGTTGGGACTGTCATGGTCAGCCCATTGAGCACAAGGTTGAGGGGATACTGGGCACCGATAAGTTCAACCAACTGCCGACAGCCAAAATTCGCGAGCTTTGCCGCAGGATGGCAGTGGAGCAGGTTGATACTCAGCGTCAGGGCTTCAAGCGTTTGGGCGTGTTGGGCGAGTGGGACAATCCCTATCTGACCTATACCGATGACTACGATGCTACCGATATAGAAATCTTTAAGGCTATCTATGACAAGGGTGCTGTATATCGCGGTCGCAAGCCTGTACACTGGTGCTCTCATTGTCATACAGCTCTAGCTGAGGCAGAAATTGAGTATAGTGACGAAGTTAGTCCTGCAATCTTTGTTCGCTTTGAGTTGACCACGGTGCCCGAGGGTCTTGAGGCCTATGAGGGCAAGACCTTTGTGGATATCTGGACTACGACTCCTTGGACTTTGCCCGCCGATGATGCAGTTATTCTGCATCCCGAGGCAAACTATGTTGCCATCCAGCTTGAGGGCCGTGTTGAGATTCTCGCTGAAGCTTTAGTAGAGAAGTGCTGTGTAAAGTTTGGCTATGAGAACTACGAACTTGTTGTTGGCGCAGATGGCGAAGTCTGGCACAAAACAGGTACCGAACTTGCTCATAACCGCTACAAGCAGCCTATCTTTGGAGATCAGGGAGAAGAAGGCGAGTTTATCTACGCGGATTATGTCACGCTTGATGATGGCACGGGTATCGTTCACTCTGCGCCTGGACACGGTGTGGATGACTACAACGCTGGTATGAAATTTAGTATTCCCGTTGTTATGCCTGTTGATGATGATGGCCGCTTCTTTAAGGGTGAGGGTATAGGCACTGGCGGTCCTTGGAGTGGCATGGAGGTCAACGAAGCCAACCCAAAGATTATTGAGTGGCTGCGTGAGCGCAACATACTCATTTTACATGAAGATATTACACACAGCTATCCTCACTGCTGGCGTTGCAAGAACCCCGTTATTTTCCGTGCCACAAGTCAGTGGTTTGTCTCTATGGATGAGACGGGATTGCGCAAGCAGGCGCTCGAGGAGCTCTCTCACGTGAACTTCTATCCCAGTCATGCCATCAAACGTATTGGCTCGATGGTTGAAGGTCGTCCTGATTGGTGCATCAGTCGTCAGCGTAACTGGGGTGTACCTATTCCTGCATTTACTTGTCAAGACTGCGGTGAGACAGTTATCAATGACGATACGCTTGATGCTGTTATTGAGCTTTTCCGCAAGAAGGGCTCTGACGCTTGGTTTACCGATGATCCCGCAGAATATCTAGGCGATGCCTGTGTCTGCCCCAAATGCGGAGGTTACCATCTCAAAGCCAATTCAGATATTTTGGATGTATGGTGGGACTCTGGCGTGTCTCATACTGCAGTCTGTAAGCATCGCGATAACTTAGCTTTCCCTGCTGATATCTACCTTGAGGGTTCTGATCAGCACCGCGGTTGGTTTATGAGCAGTCTCATGACCTCGGTTGGTGCCTATGGAAAGGCTCCCTACAAGGCAGTTATTTCTCAAGGCTTTACTCTTGATGGCCAAGGTCGCAAGATGAGTAAGTCTTTGGGTAATGTTATCGATCCCAACGAGGTGTGTAGCACTATTGGCGCCGACATCCTGCGTTTGTGGGTTGCTTCGGTTGATACGTCTACCGATGTGCCCTGCGATAACGATATCTTGTCTCACGTTGGTGATGCATACCGCAAGATTCGCAATACTCTACGTTTCTTGATGGGTGAGATTGAAGACCAGTTTGACCTTGAGACTCAAGGTGTCGCAATCGAGGATTTGCTTCCCTACGACCGTCTGGCTTTGGCTCGTATGTGTCAGGTGCACGATGAGGTCAATCATGCCTATGAGACATATCGCTTTAACATGGTCTACCGTACCTTGTACGATTACATCATCACCGAGCTGTCCGGCGGTTACCTCAATGCAACCAAAGACCGCACCTATTGCGGAGCCTCTGATTCGCTTGAGCGCCGTAGTGCCCAGACGGTGTGGAGTCACTTGCTCTCGATGTTGGTTCATGATTTGCAGCCAATTCTGCCATTTACCTGCGATGAAGCTTTGGCTCACATGCCGGCGTGCCTTCGTGATGGACAAAACTATGCCGCTTTGCTTGACTGGTATCAGGCACCCCTTAAAAAGGAAAGCTATAGTAAGTTGTTGCCCGCCTATGAAGCTATGAATGAGGCACGTGGTGTCTTTACCAAGGCATACGAGGAGGCTCTTGGCACTGGTATCATTAGTGAGAAGACTACACAGGCTGCTCGTGCTGAGTTGATCCTTCCTGTGGAGAATGCACAGCTTTTGATGGGGTCTGATGCACCTGATATGGCAGAGGTCTTTGTGTGCTCTGAAGTTTGTATCCATGAGGGTACAGAGCTTGCGTGTGAGGTTTTGCCAGCAAATGGTCAGAAATGCCCCCGTTGCTGGAACTGGCGTGAGCCTGTTGATGAGGCGGGATTGTGTCAGCGCTGCCACGATGCGGTTGGCAAGCCAGAGGAGGAATAACGCTTGAACGTTGTCCGTATTCTCTCAAAGCGTGCAGGACGCCTTGCTACCTTTTTGACGGTTGTGAGCCTTGTGGTTCTTGTAGATCAGTCAACAAAGGCAGCGGTGCGTTTTGTTGCGCCGCTGGGCTCTCCTGCTCGCCCGCTCATCCCGGGCTTGTTGGACCTGTGGCACGTAGAGAATACGGGCGCTGCTTTTAGCATTGGCCAAGGTGCGAGTTTACTGTTTATCATTTTTGCATTGGCAGTTTTGATTGGCTCTGCTTGGTGGGTCATGTGTGAGCGTCTACCGTTGCGCCTTGTTGTCAGTGTTGCTAGCGTTGCAGGTGGGGGAGTCGGCAATATGGTTGACCGTCTTTCGACGGGCTCTGTTACCGATTTTTTGTCGCTGCGCTTTATTGATTTTCCCGTCTTTAATGTCGCGGATATCTGTGTGACGCTCGGTGTGATTGTGGCGTTTATCCTCTATATCACTTGGGACGGTCAAAGGACTAATACGAACTTTAAAGAGGACGTTGACGTTGCAGATACTGCAACGGAGTCTCATGAGGAAGTGGTTAAGTCGGATTCGAGGCAGGGCAATGCCTGAGAACTCCAGTTTTAACTCTTCTTTACATGAACTGCTTGTGGGTCCCGATGCTGATGGTAGTAGGCTTGATGCATATATAGCTTCTTGTCCTGGCATGCCTTCGCGTAGTGCGTCAGCAAAGCTCATCGAATCTGCAAAAGTGCATATCAACGGTACGCTGGCAGACTCAAAAAGTGAGGCTGTAAGACTGGGTGACAGGATTAGTATAGAGTTGCCTGTTTTGGAACCTGTTTCGAGAACCCTTGTTGCTAATCCAGAGATTCCTCTAGACATTCGTTTTGAGGATGAGTATCTCATAGTGCTTTCAAAGCAAGCAGATCTTGTCTGCCATCCAGCACCTGGACACTATGATGATACATTGGCAAATGCATTGGTGGCACATTGTGGCTACGAGCATTTAGGTTTGCTTCAAGGAGACGATAGGCCCGGTATTGTCCATCGACTTGATCGCGATACCTCGGGCTTGATGGTTGCAGCTAAAGATGATGCAAGTCAAAAAGCACTGCAGGATTTGATACGCTTGCGTGTACTTGACAGGCGCTATGTAACTTTGGTTTATGGTCCTGTTGCCTTAGATGAAGGACAGGTGACCACAGGTATTGCTCGTAGTCACCGCGATCGTTTGCGTATGTGTGTGAGCACGGATCCTGACGCTCGTGAGGCAATTACAACTTTTCGCGTGCTTGAACGATTTGAAGCAGGGTTGCGCGATGAAGGATACACTCTGCTTGAGTGTCATCTTTATACAGGCCGTACACATCAAATCCGCGTGCATATGCGTCATATAGGTCACTCTGTAATAGGAGACCCACTTTATGGACGTGGAGACCTAAGACAAAATCTTGGTCTTACCCGCCAATTTTTACATTCGTGGCATATCGCCTTTGACCATCCTGTGACGGGGAAGTCCATTGTTATGGCAGATACGCTGCCTGAAGATCTCCGCGATATACTAGAAAAGTTAGAATCACGTTCTATGGATCGAACTGTGGAAGGTCAGCGTATTGTTCCGCAGTTGCTTGGACAGCGTGTATAAGGGATGCCAAAGGGAACAGATCCCATATTCTTGCAAGGGGGCAAGGGGTGCAGTTTACGCTTAATTTCAATAACTTAACGCCAATTGTTATCTTTAATGCCCTGATTGCAATTTTCTTTACAGTTGCTTATCTGTATCAATTTGTATATATGATCATGGCTCTCATCAGGGGTACCGTCCGTCTGCCCAAGGCAAAAAAGCTGCATCGTTATGCTTTTTTTATTGCAGCACACAATGAAGAGCCGGTTATCGGGAATCTTGTTCGCTCAATCCTTGCACAGGATTATCCAAGTGAACTCATTGATGTTTTTGTTGTTTGTGATGCTTGTACCGATAATACTCACGAAGAAGCAGAGCGTGCAGGCGCTATTGTTTGGGATCGCCATGACCTTGCTCGTAAGGGCAAAAGTTGGGTTATGGATTATGGCTTTAATCGCATTCTCAATGAATATGGCGATCGCTACGAGGCTTTTTTCATCTTTGATGCCGATAATATCGTTTCACCAGACTATGTACGCCTCATGAATGATGCGTATGATGCAGGCTATCTGGTGTGCACGAGTTACCGTAATTCTAAGAACTTTGATTCTAGCTGGGTGAGCGCTTCGTATGCTATTTGGTTTATTCGTGAAGCGCGCTTTCTTAATAATCCGCGCATGATGGCCCATACCAGCGCCGCTATTTCTGGTTCGGGCTGGATGGTGGCCTCCTCCGTTATTCGAGGCATGCATGGTTGGGATTTCCACACTTTGACCGAAGATATTCAATTCTCAACCTTCTGTTGTGCCAATGGCATCCAAATTGGATATGTGCCTGCAGAATTTTTTGACGAGCAACCCATTACTTTTCAGGCATCATGGATTCAACGCCTCCGCTGGACCAAGGGTATTTATCAGGTATTTTTCTCATATGGACGGGATTTATTCCGTGGCATTGCGCGAGGACGTTTTTCTTCCTATGACATGTTGATGGTGCTGGCTCCCGCTTCGATATTGACGATTCTTTCAGTCTTTGTGAATGGTACCTATCTCATCGTGGGCGCCTTAAGTCATGGGTTTGTGGCGACAGAAGCAGAGCTTAGTATGTGCATGGGTTCATTGGTTGCCGTGTTCGAGTCGGGCTATACGCTTTTCTTTATGATGGCGTTGCTTACCGTAATAGTTGAGCGCTCGCATATTCATGCGCGTAATATCTGGCGCATTGCGTGGGGTGTCATAATGTTTCCGATTTTTATGGCGAGCTACATTCCCATTGCAGTGGTAGCTCTCTTTAAGAAGGTCGAGTGGGTACCCACTAAGCATGATATTGCGGTTGACTTCAACCAAGTGGTTGGAAGTACTCAAGATGCTGCCCATGGTTCGGATTAAATTTTCTAACTAACTATGTATAGTAAGCATTTTGCGAGTCGTGGAACTGTGGGTATTTATCGTTTGCAAGTGCATTACAATACCGCCAACGGATTAGTTTCATCGGTAAAAGGTAGAAAGAGGAGCACAAAGCATGGCAACTTTTTTTGAGGGTGTATCGCATACCTTTTCTGAGTACCTCTTGGTACCGGGTTACTCGTCTTGTGAGAATGTGCCCGATAGGGTAAGCCTCAAAACTCCTCTTGTTAAGTATCGTCGTGGTGAAGAGTCAGCTATCTCTATGAATATCCCTATGACCTCTGCCATTATGCAGTCAGTCTCGGGTACTCGTCTTGCCGTGGCTTTGGCTCAGCAGGGTGGCGTCTCCTTTATTTATGGATCTCAGACCGCAGAGTCTGAGGCGGCTATGGTGCGTGAGGTCAAGGAATACAAGGCGGGTTTTGTTATTTCTGATTCTACGCTGCTATCTGATATGACCTTGCAAGATGTTATGGATATGCGCGAGCAGACTGGTCACTCCACCATGCCTGTTACCGACGACGGTACCGCTCACGGTTACCTGTTAGGTATTGTCACCTCTCGTGATTATCGTCCCTCTCGTGATTCTCGCGACATGCTGGTGCGCGATTTCATGACCCCTCGCGAGCGCGTTATCGTTGGTGATGAGAACACCACACTCAAGACTGCCAACGATATCATCTGGGATAACAAGCTCAATCAACTGCCCATTGTTGATGCGGATGGTCATCTTATTGCGCTTGTATTCCGTAAGGACTACGACTCTCATAAGGGCAATCCTGCCGAGCTACTTGATTCGCAGAAGCGCTACATCGTGGGTGCTGGTATCAATACGCGCGATTATGCCGAGCGGGTGCCCCTGTTAGTAGATGCCGGTGCTGATGTACTTTGCATTGATTCTTCGGAAGGTTTTTCTGAGTGGCAAAAGATCACGCTTGAGTGGGTACGTGAGCACTACGGAGACAGCGTCAGGGTGGGCGCTGGCAACGTTGTTGATGGTGAGGGCTTCCGCTTCCTCGCAGATGCTGGTGCAGATTTCATCAAGGTTGGCATCGGTGGAGGTTCCATTTGCATCACGCGTGAGCAAAAGGGTATTGGACGTGGTCAAGCATCTGCTTTGATTGATGTCTGTCGTGCCCGTGACGAATACTTCAAGGAGACGGGTGTCTATATTCCTGTTTGCTCTGATGGCGGCATTGTCTATGACTATCACATGACTCTGGCTCTCGCTATGGGTGCAGATTTCTTAATGTTAGGCCGCTACTTTGCTCGCTTTGATGAGAGTCCCACGCGCCGCGTGAATGTCAATGGGTCTTATATGAAGGAATATTGGGGCGAGGGTTCTGCTCGTGCACGCAATTGGGCTCGCTATGACCTAGGTGGTAATAAAAAGAACTTATCTTTTGTCGAAGGCGTTGACTCCTATGTGCCCTATGCGGGTCCGCTCAAGGAAAATGTTGATAATTCGTTACTCAAGGTTCGCTCAACGATGTGCAATTGCGGTGCTCTGACCTTGGAGGAACTGCGCGATAAAGCAAAGATTACGCTAGTCTCTGCCACCTCTTTGGTTGAGGGTGGCGCTCACGACGTTGTGCTCAAGGATGCAAACAAGGAAAACGTGAACTTCCGTTCCTAAGTTTTTATTTGTTGCATGATTTGACTTTATTGACGGGGCGTCTGGCGTTGTTTGGTACCCAGGCGTCCCGTTTGGTTATACTTTTTGACTGCATAATGCAGCTGTTGAGAGGATTTACATGGCTGAAGAGAACAACGAGGGCACAATCCCTGTCTATGAAGCTCAGGCGATAGAAGAAAAGTGGCAAAAGGCTTGGGAAGAAACTAGTCTCTATAAGACTGATGAAGATCCTGCTAAACCCAAAAAATATGTACTCGAAATGTTTCCTTACCCTTCGGGTGATTTGCATATGGGTCATGCGCGCAATTACACCATTGGTGATGCTATGGCTCGCCAAGCGCGCATGAGGGGCTATGATGTGCTGCATCCCATGGGTTTTGATGCCTTTGGTTTGCCGGCAGAAAATGCAGCTATCAAGCATCATACTCAGGCTGGTAAGTGGACCCACCAAAACATCATTCAAGCAGTCAAAACTATGAAGCGCATGGGTTTTGCGTATGACTATGACCGCATGTTTAACACCTGCGACCCTGAGTATTATCGCTGGGGCCAGTGGATGTTTATCAAGATGTGGGAAAAGGGTTTGGCTTATCGTGCCACCTCTCCAGTTAACTGGTGTCCTCATTGCCAGACTGTTTTGGCAAACGAGCAGGTTGTGGATGGTCGTTGCTGGCGTTGTGGTAGCGTGCCCGAAAAGCACGAACTCTCTCAGTGGTATCTCAAGATTACCGACTATGCCCAAGAGCTTCTTGATGATATTGATAAACTTGAGGGTTGGCCTGACAATGTGCGCGCTCAGCAGAAAAACTGGATTGGTCGTTCTGAAGGTGCAGAAATTGACTTTGAGTTGGTAGATGTCGATGGAAGCACACCTACTGGCCGCAAACTGACCTGCTTTACCACGCGTGCTGACACGCTCTTTGGTGTGTCTTTCCTTGTACTTCCCCCCGAGTCAGCAGTTGCAGCCGAGCTTGTTGAAGGCACCGAGTATGAAGAGGCCTTCCTTGAGCTCAAACATGCTACCGAGAAGGTTTCTAGCGTTGATCGCCAGGGTTCTGCTCGAGAGAAAAATGGTGTATTTACGGGTCGTTATGCCATCAATCCCATTAATGGCCGCCTGACTCCTATTTGGGTTGCCGACTATGTTTTGATGGATTATGGTACGGGTGTTGTCATGGGTGTTCCTTGTGGTGACCAGCGTGACTTTGACTTTGCCAAGAAGTACGGCTTGGAAATTGCACCTATCATTTGCACCAAAGATGACCCTCTGTATGAAGAGCTCAAAGATGAACGTGAGTTGCGTGTGCGCTCCGTTGATTGGGAGCATGCAATGGATGCTGAGGGCTACCTTGTACAGTCTGGTGAGTTTACTGGTCTTTTGGGTGGTAAGCACTCCGAGGCAGTAAATGCTATTGTGTCATGGCTTTCTGAGCATGGTGTAGGGCGCGAGACGGTCCAGTTCCGTTTGCGTGACTGGCTTATTAGTCGTCAGCGTTATTGGGGCAATCCCATTCCCATGATTCACTGTGACTGCTGTGGTGATGTACCTGTGCCTGAGGAAGATCTGCCTGTAATGCTTCCTGAAGATTTGGATCTTGGCGCTGGTCAGACACTTGCTGAATATGCACCCTTCTATGAAACCACCTGTCCTAAGTGTGGACGTCCTGCTCGTCGCATTACCGACACTATGGATACCTTTACTTGTTCAAGTTGGTACTACCTGCGCTATTGTGATCCTCATAACGATGCGCTGCCTTTCTCCAAGGAAAGCGTTGACCGTTGGATGCCAGTTGATAACTACGTTGGCGGTATCGAGCATGCGATTTTGCACTTGCTGTACTCGCGTTTTTGGACCAAGGTTCTCCGTGATTTGGGCATGATTGATGTCGATGAGCCTTTTACCAACCTACTTTGCCAAGGTATGGTTAAAGACGAGCATGGCGATGTTATGAGCAAATCCAAGGGCAATGTTGTGCCCCCCAACTCAGTTATTGAGCCTTATGGTGCTGATACCATGCGTCTCGCTATCCTTTTTATTGCTCCTCCCGAAAAGGATTTTGACTGGGATCCCAAGGCAGTTGAGGGTGCAAATCGCTTCCTCAAGCGTGCATGGCGCATTGTCTGGCAGCTTTCTGACAAGGCTGCATGTACGGCTGGTGAGCTTAGCAGTAACGCAAAGACACTCATGCACGAACTTCATCGTTTGGGTCTTAGGTGTACAGCAGACTTTGACCGCCAGCAGTTTAATACGGCGATTTCTTCAATCATGGAGCTGGTAAACGCTGCAAGTAAGTATCTGCTTGATGAACCCGAAGGCGCTCGAAACTTAGAGCTCTGTCAGCGTGTGGCTCATGATATTGTGGCTATGATGGCGCCTATTGCTCCGCATTGGGCAGAAGAGCTTTATCACGAGGCTTTAGGACTTGAGGGATCTGCTTACAATGAGCCTTGGCCTGAGTTTGATGAGACTTTGGCGGTGAGCGATACCGTAGAGATTGCAGTTCAAATTATGGGCAAAGTGCGTGGACATATTTTGGTGGCTACCAATGCAAGTCGTGAGGATATGGAAGTAGCTGCAAAGGAAGCTCTTGCCGAGCAGCTCGCGGGCAAACAGATACGCAAGGTTGTTGTTGTGCCTGGGCGTCTTGTAAATATCGTTGCTTCATAAGCAACATATGGCCAACTTGGTACCCCTGCAGCTCAGAGCACTGCAGGGGTGCTTACATATAAAAGAGGGAAGTAGGGCCTCGTGCAAACTGAAGATGTACAAATGCAGTCTCAAACGCAGCACAGCCATAGCTTTATAGTAGGTCTCGGCAGCATGGTTGTCATATTACTTATCTGTTATGTCGCCGCATGCTTTTATTTCAATACTCATTTTGTACCAGGGACAACAGTTAATGGTAGAGATGTGTCGTTGTTGAGTACAAGCGATTTCGCTACTCAGGTCGAAAATGAAGCAAAGAATTGGTCTTGTAAGGTACAGAGCAAAGGTGGTTTTTTGCTTGAACTGTCAGGTGCGGATCTTAAACTTGCAGCTGATGGCCTCAGAGTATCTAAGGCAGCGTTTTCCCAACGCACAGCCTATACTTGGCCACTTGACCTCATGCATCCTCAGGCAATTGTGACTGATGACTCTATTAGCTATGACGAAGAAGCGCTCAAGGCGTGTGTCAGTTCTGCCATTGATAGCTTCAATAAAAAGGCAGAAGCGCCCACCAATGCGTCGGCAGGCTATGACATGGACAAACACGCTTTTGTTGTGTCTGCCGATTCCAAAGGTACAGCGCTTGATAGCACAAAGTCTTTTGAGCGTATTAAAGTTGCCCTTAACTCATTGTCATCTGAGCTTGAGCTAGGGGAAGACGAGCTGCTAGCACCTTCCATTACCTCTGATAACAAAGAATTGCTTGCCTCCTGCAATGTTGCAAATAAGCTCTTGGAGCAAAGCTTCCCGCTTGTAAAGGGCGACAAAATACTTGCCAAAATTGGAAAAAAGCAAATTGCAAGCTGGATTTCTATCGATAGCAAAAACAAAATCAACTATGACCGTGCTGCGATTGATAAGTGGAATGTCGAAAACATTGGTGACGAAGCATCGTTTGAAGATGATGAAGGCATCTATGCGCTTGATCAAAAGGCCATGGTAGATGCGATTGTTTCTGCTTTTGATAAGGGCAAGGCAACAAAGATTGAGGTGCCCACTACAACCATCGCGACCAAACCTGCGGTAACCCCTGGTGCCTCAAAGCGTGGTCGCCACCTAGATATCAATCTTACAACCCAGTACGCTCGCTTCTACAATGCTTCGGGCAAGGTTATATGGGAGACATACATTGTTTCTGGTGACCTTGCAACTAGCCATGGTACGCCTACAGGTGAATTTGCAATACAGGCAAAGCAGCGCAATCAGACCCTGATTGGTGATGATGAAGATAAAGATGGCAAGCCTGATTACAAAACTTTTGTAAGTTATTGGATGCCATTCCGTTCGGGTGGGTATGGTTTGCATGATGCGCCATGGCGTGCATATTTTGGCGGAGATATATATCAGTATGCTGGTAGCCATGGTTGTCTCAATCTGCCACCTGCCAAGGCAGAAGCTCTTTATAACATGGCGGTGATTGGGGATCCTGTAGTGGTACATTGGTAGCTTGTGTGTATTGTCTATAAGGTTTGACCTGCGCGTTCGTTTGTGTTTTAATGAAAAAACTTAAAGTTGTACGGTAGAAGGAAGTGGGGTGGATTTTTCGCCCCGCTTCCTTTTGTTTGAAGGAGGGGAGTCGTTCGTGGCTGTTCAGGATATGAGACAACAGATCCTTAATGCCCTTGAGGCGTTAGCGCCGAGCCATGACATTGATATTGTCGATGTCGAGATTACTGGTGCCAAGGTAGCTCCTGTTGTGCGTGTGCGTATAGATCATGCTGATGAGGATGCTCCTACCGTAACTCTTGATGAGGTAGCCGAGCAGACTGCATGGATTGGTGAAGAGCTCGATGCTTTAGATCCTCTGTCTTCAAGCTATACCCTTGAGGTTTCTTCTCCTGGTATGGCTCGCCCTCTGCGTCGTGCCCATGACTTTGAGCGCTTTGCAGGTGAGGATGTGCAGGTGACAACAACTGCTACTGAGGGCAGACGCCGCTTTAGTGGCAAGCTTTTGGGGATGGATGGCGATGAAGTGGTTATCGTCTCCGATGAGGGCGAACAGCGCATTGCACTTGCAGATATTAAATCTGCTCATATCAAGCCTGACTATGATGCAGGTAAAGGCAAAAAGAAGTAGGAGATACGAGCACTTTTTAAAGTGATTGATAGGAATAGAAATGGGCGCACGCCGTCCTTGAGGAAAGGGAGAAACATAGATGGCATCTGAGATGATGGAAGCGCTTATGGCGCTTTGTGAAGAGCGTCATATCGACCAGCTGTACCTTATTGGTAGGCTTGAGAAGTCACTGGCAGAAAGCTACGCCAATGTGCTGCACCTTGATTATGGTGCACGCGTTACGATTGACCCTCAGACGGGCAAGGTTTATGTCTATAAGCTTATTCCAAAGGGTGAGCCCGATCCCGAAACGGGCGAATATACTGAATTTGACGAAGAGGATGTGACTCCCAAAGACACCAGCCGTATTGCTGCCCAGCATGCCAAAGCTGAGATCAATGCTATGGTGCGCAATGCTGCCCGCGAGCAGATTTACGAAGAGTTTTCGGATCGTATCGGCGATATCATCACAGGTACCGTCCTTCAGACCACGCCCGACTTTACTATCGTTAAGATTCGCGAGGGTGTTGAGGCTGAGCTGCCACACTTTGATTTGCGCACGCATCCTGATGAGCGCAACGAGCGCCCTGCTGGTGAGCGTTATATGCACAATAAGCGTATTAAGGCGATTATCGTTGATGTGCGCGATCCCAACTCCAGCGAGCCTCCCGTGCGTGGCGAGCGTTCACGTCCTAGTATCGTGATTTCCCGTACTCATCCTGACCTCATCAAGCGCCTTTTTGAGATTGAAGTTCCTGAGGTCTACGATGGAATCGTTGAGGTTCGCTCTATTGCTCGTGATCCTGGCGTAAGGTCCAAAGTCGCTGTTTCTTCTGTAGACGATCGCCTTGATCCCGTTGGCGCTTGTGTTGGTCCTAAGGGTAGTCGTGTGCGTACCGTTGTCTCTGAGCTTAGCGGTGAGCGTGTCGATGTTGTTGCTTGGTCTGATGACCCTGCTCGCTGTATCGCTGCAGCACTTTCTCCTGCACGTGTAAGCCGCGTGATTATTGACCACGAAAATGCTAATAACTACGCCACCGTTATCGTCCCCGATGACCAGCTTTCTTTGGCTATTGGCAAGGAAGGCCAGAATGCTCGTCTTGCTGCACGATTGACGGGTTATCATATCGACATTAAAAACGAATCTTTGGCAGCTCAGGTACTCGAGTCTCTGCCTGTTCGTGACGAGTTGGTTGACGAAGAGATGGAAGATGGCTCACATCGTTGCGAGTACGTAGGTCCTACGGGTATTCAGTGTCGCAACATGGCACGTCCCGGCGCACGTTACTGCGGTATCCACGAAAGCCTTGCGGAAATTATGGATGCCCCTGTTTCCGATGACCCTGATTCTTTGATTTAAGTTGACGGCTTTTTGATAGGTCCGCAACTTTCACTGGAAGGTAGTGCACATGGCAAAAACGCGCGTACATGATCTTGCCAAGGAATATGGCATGACCAGCAAAGAAATGCTGGGTCACTTAAAAGATATGCTCATCCCTGCAAAGTCTCCGTCTTCGACGCTTGAGGACGCCTACGTATCGATGGTGCGCAAAAAGCTCAAGCCCATCCTAGAGGCTCGTGCTGCAGAGATTGAAGCTCAAAAGAAGGCTGAAGCTGAGGCAAAGGCAGCGGCTGAAGCAGAGGCTGCTGCCAAGGCAGAGGCCGAACGTATTGCTGCTGAGGAGCGTCGCGAGCGCGAGCGTCGTGAGGAAGAAGAGCGTCGCGCTGCAGCAGAAGCTGCTCGCAAGAAGGCAGAAGAAGAAAAGGCTGCTGAAGAAGCACGCCGCAAGGCGGAAGAAGAGGCTGCTCGTCCCAAGGATACAGCTCCCAAGTCTATGCCGACTTTTAGCAGTTTGCTCGACCAGATTGCCCAACAGGAGCAGGTTTTGGCGCAGCAAGCTGAGGAGGCGGCTCAGCGCAAGGAAGAAGCGCGTGCTGCCCGTGATGGTGGACGCTCTAGGCGCTCTGCTGCTCCTCAACAAGATCCTCGAGCCAATATTGATAGAGACGATGATGAGAAGCCCAAGAGCTCTGGTCGGGGCCGTCGCAAAAATAAGCGTAATAGTGTTGAAAACGACTCCGATGACCGCTATAGCCGTATGGCTCGTCAGGCCGAAGAGTACAACCGTGAGCATGTTCTTGAGGAAGCTCGTCAGGCGGTAGCTGAGGCAGCTGAAGAGTCACAGGGCCGTCGTAAGCGTCGCAAGGAACGTCGTCGTCAGCAGCAGGCCGAAGCCGAGCGCGAGCATCGTATTGAAGAGGCGCGCCTAAACGATCAAGATCTCTCTCAGCTGGATACCATTTCTGTACCTCAGGGTGCAACGGTGGCACAGCTTGCTGAACTCATCGGTGTTGAGCCTAACGAGATTATTAAGCGTCTCTTCTTGCTTGGTACTGCTTTAACGATGACTCAGTCAATGTCTGATGATCTTATTGAGCTTGTTGCTGAGGACCTTGGTGCTGATATCAAGATCATGACTAAGGAAGAAGAAAATAGCTTCACCTTCTATGATGATCCCGCTTCGCTCAAACCCCGCTCGCCAGTTGTTACCGTTATGGGTCACGTCGACCATGGTAAGACTAGCCTGCTTGATGCTATCCGCCATACTGGTGTTGCCGAGGGCGAAGCTGGCGGTATTACCCAGGCTATTGGTGCATCACAAGTGCGCATCAACGGTCGCGTGATTACTTTTATCGACACCCCTGGTCATGCGACTTTTACCGCAATGCGTGCTCGTGGTGCAAAAGTTACCGACGTTGTTATTTTGATTGTCGCTGCTGATGATGGTGTTATGCCTCAGACCATTGAGTCTATTAATCACGCAAAGGCTGCAGGTGTACCTATTGTTGTTGCTGTCAATAAGGTCGATAAGCCTGGTGCCGATCCCCAACGTGTTCGTCAGGAACTTACTGAATACGGTTTGATTCCTGAGGAGTGGGGTGGTCAGACTATCTTCTGCGATATTTCTGCAAAGAAGAATCAGGGTATCGACAATCTGCTTGAGTCCGTATTGCTTGAGGCTGATGTTTTGGAGCTTAAGGCTAATCCTGATACCTTTGCATCTGGTTATGTTCTTGAAGCAAAGCTTGACCGTGGTCGTGGATCTGTTGCAACAGTGTTGGTCAACCGTGGTACCTTACGCGTGGGTGATGCTCTTGTTGCAGGCACTGCTTATGGTCGCGTTCGTGCCATGCTCAACCCCAAGGGCAAGAGTGTCAAGGAAGCAGGACCTTCCGATCCTGTAGAGATTTTGGGTCTGCAAAGTGTGCCTATGGCAGGCGATGAGTTCCGTGTCTTTACGGATGATCGTGATGCGCGTGCGCTTGCTGATGAACGTGCTCTCAAAGCTCGTATCGAAGAACAAAATAAGGTCAAGCATGTTACCCTTGAAAACCTCTTCGACACGATGGCGGATGCCGAGGTTAAGGAGCTCAACCTCATCATCAAGGCAGATGTCCAAGGCTCTATCGAGGCTCTTCAAGACTCGCTGGACAAGATGGACCAGAGCGAAGTGCGTATCAATACCATTCACTCCGCTGTTGGTGCCATCAATGAAACCGATGTCACTTTGGCAGATGCTTCCAATGCAATCATCATTGGTTTTGGCGTTAGGCCCGAGGCAAAGGCGCGTATTGCAGCCGAGCAGGCAGGCGTTGAAATTCGTACTTACAGCGTCATCTACAAGGCAATTGAAGAGATAGATGCCGCTCGTATTGGTATGCTCAGACCTACCGAGCAGGAAGTCCAAACGGGTATCGCTGAGGTTCGTAGCACCTTTAAGGTACCTAAGGTTGGTATTGCCGCAGGCTGTATGGTTGAAGAAGGCGAGATTTCAAGCGATGACTCTGCCCGTCTTGTGCGTGATAGTGTTGTGGTTTGGGAAGGCTCGCTTGCATCCCTACGTCGCTTCAAAGATGATGTCAAATCGGTCAAGGCAGGTTATGAATGTGGCATCGGTCTTGGTGGCTATCAGGATATTCACGTAGGCGATATTATTGAATGTTATCGCGTCGAGCAGGTTGCCCGTACCGAGTAATAGTTTGTAGACCCTAGTCGCGGCAGGGGAGAAGCTCTCCTGCCGCACTACGGAGATGAGAACAATGAAACAAAATCATAATTCTCGCAGGATTAATGCCCAAGCTCGCGAAAAGCTCGCTCAAATTCTGCTCTTTGAAATTTCCGATCCCGCTCTCATGCTAGTAACGCTTACTGGTGTTGAGGTGTCTGTTGATAAGTCTGTGCTCCGCGCATATATTAGTTGTGAGTCCGAGCGCTATGAAGAAGTTTCTGCTGCTCTTGACCGTGCTCGTGGTCGAGTACGTTCGCTTTTAGGACGTGGTCTTGGTTGGCGCGTGACGCCTGAGATTATTTGGCAAATTGATACTACCGTTGATGAAGCAGAACGCATCGAACGTGCACTCCAAGATGTTCCTCCTACAATGGAAATTGAGAAAGACGACGAGGGTTATCCCGTTGATCACTCGGCTGAGGAGGCCTAGTTTTCGCAATGGATGTTTCTCATTCCTTAGAGGTAAGCCCTGAGCAGACTGCTCTGTTTGGACGGCTAACTCAACTTATTGAAGAAGCTCAAGAGATTGTTATTTGTGCACATACCAATCCCGATGGCGATGCGCTGGGATCAACTTTGGGTCTGCTCAAGCTCCTTCAGTGGCGTTGGCCATCCAAGCAAATTACCGGCTTACTTGCTGATCCCAAGCCCATACCTCGCATTTATGAGTTTTTGCCAAGTAGTGAGAGTTTGGTGTGCGCAGCCGACTTTCAGGGGACTCCCGATCTCTTTATCTCGGTAGATCTCTCGGTTTCGTCACGTATGAATGATGGCGAGGCAGTACTTAGACGTTCACGACACTCTGCCATTATCGATCATCACCCCTGCAGCGATCCTTTTGGTGAGGTATCGCTTATCCGTAGCGATGCTGCGGCTGCTGCGGTGCTTATTTTGGAGTATGCACTCTATTTAGGAATGCCGCTCGATGCCGAGATTAGCCTTTGTTTGCTCTGCGCCATCATTACAGACACGGGACGTTTTCAGTATCAAAATACCAATTCGGAAGCGCTTGCTGCGACGGCGCTTTTGGTGGATGCAGGTGCATCTCCTTCTGAGGTATCCCTCAATGTCTACCAAAATTTCCGTCTTGAATTTTTACATCTCAAAGCAGCAGTAATGTCGCGTATTGTGACTTTTGCGCATGGTCGCATTGCATATAGCTATGCCACTAAAGCTGATCTTGAGCGTACAGGTGCCAATCTTGATGAGGCTGATGGGCTCGTAGATGTCGTGCGTTCGGTTTCTGGTTCGGAGGTAGCGCTTTTTCTCAAAGAAGTGCCCGGCGGTCAAGTACGTGGCAACCTACGTTCCAAGACCGACCTTGATATTTCAGGGGTTGCGCGTTCTTTTGGTGGCGGCGGTCATGCTGCTGCTTCGGGCTTTTCTTATGATGGCGATATTGACGAGGTGCTTTCCCTAGCTTTGCCACGCCTGCGCGCACTTTTCCCCGATGATGTTGCCTATGGAGGTACCACTTCATTTCCCCGTATCAATGTCGCGGGAGATGGGGGTGCGCTGCTTTGAGACGAAAGTCGAGTGGACTTTGTTGCCTTGTTGCCATAGATAAACCTCTTGGTTTGTCGAGTCATGATGTGGTTTCTCGTGTCCGCCGTGTTTTAGGCGAGACGCGGGTAGGGCATGCGGGCACACTTGACCCGCTTGCCAGTGGTGTGCTTGTGTTGGGGATAGGTCAGGCAACAAGGTTGATGGGCCTGCTAACACTCGATGAAAAATGCTATGAGGCTCGTATTAGCTTTGGTTGTGAGACCAAAACTGATGATGCAGAAGGCGAAATCACACGTAGTGTCGAGCCCGATGCACGGCTTTTTGATACTGACTTTGCGCGCCAAACTCTTTCAGATTTGGTGGGAGATTGCCTGCAGGTGCCGCCTGCTTATTCTGCTATTTCGGTTGATGGCAAACGTGCCTATGCGCGTGCGCGTGCAGGCGAAAAAGTTGAACTTGCTCCTCGGCATATCCATATTTATGAAGCAGAGCTTCTGTCAATTGAAAACGAGGATAACCAGCCTGTCTGGTGCTGTCGCCTCCGCGTTTCGAAGGGGAGTTATATTCGTGCCCTAGCTCGTGATTTAGGACGTAGCTTGGAGAGTGCTGCTCATCTCAGTGGATTGATACGCACTGCATCAGGACCTATCTCCCTTAAGGACTGCGTATCTTTGGACGAGCTTTCTTTCCAGGGTAAAGAACTTTTATCAGCTAAAGAGCTCGATCCCGCGCGTACTCTTGGGCTGCCCGTGCGTCTTCTTGAGCAAGCCGAGCTTGAAGATATCGCCTGTGGTAGAAAGATTCCTGCAGGTCTTGTACTTGATCTTGGCGAGGGTGCAGCACAAAATGGTCTGCGTGCACCAAAGTTTTCCGAACGCGTCTCTCTTGTGTGGAAAAACAAACTTTATGGTGTCTGGGAGTGCCGTGGCACTTATTTGCTTTGTGATACCAACTTTCCTTTAGGTGTGACAGGGGTACGTGCATGAGCGAGCAAAGTCCCCAGATTGCGCTTGAAGGCATGAGGCGTTACGACTTTGCAAAAGCTTGTCTGTATCTGCACTCAGAGCTGAACTATAAGCCAGAGATTGAAGCTGTCTGCGTACTGGGTGTCTTTGATGGAGTACATCGTGGGCATCAGAGTTTAATTAGGGCCGCTTGCCAAGATGCCCATCGACGTGGACTGCCCTGTATTGTGGTGAGCTTTTGTCCTGATCCCGCTGATGTAGTTTTTGAACCTCAGCCCTTAAGCCATCTTCTTCGTCAAGACGACCGTCTTGCTTTGCTTGCGTCTTGTGGTGTCGAGGGTATTTTATGCTTGGACTTTACTTTTGAGCTAGCAGCTACCAGCTGGAGAGACTTTCTATCTTGTACACTCTGGGCGTATCTGCGTCCCCGTAGTCTTCATGTAGGTCAAAATTTCCGTTTTGGTCAGGGAGGACAGGGTGGCATTCCTGAACTCAAACTACTTGCTGCTGAGCTTAACTTTGGGCTTTTTGATCATGAATTAATGCAGATCGCAGATGTTGTGGTATCAGCAACGCATATTCGTGAGCTGCTGCGCCAAGGACAAGTTGAACAAGCTGGCAACCTGTTAGGTCGTCAACACTTTGTGCGTGGGGTCGTGCAGCATGGGCGTGGGGAAGGCAATTCTTTTGGTTTTCCTACAGCAAACGTTCAGTTAGATCGTATGGATTGCGTGCCTGCGCAGGGTGTATATGCGGGTTGGGTTTTAATGGGTAGTTCTGCTTGGCCAGCTGCTATCAATGTGGGTCTGCCACCAAGTTTTAGCGATATGGATGCTCCCTCATTTTTGGAAGCCAATCTTGTTGGCTTCAATGGTGATTTGTATGGAGCGAACCTCGCGGTAAGTTTTGCTTCTTGGCTACGCGCTTCGCGTAAGTTTGATTCCCTTGATGAGCTTGAGCGAACTGTGTTGGGCAATATTGACTGGGTCAAGAATCACTTGGGCACCAAGCGTATTGAGTTGGGACGCGGGGGTATCTATAGCCTTAAGGTGCTTGAGCGCAAACTGTGGAGGGGAGGGCCGCATGATTAGTGATGAGGATAAAGAGCGAGTGCGTCAGGCCACTGACTTTGTTAGCTTGGTGTCTGAGACCGTTGAGTTGCATCGCCGTGGCAAAGACCTCTGGGGTTGTTGTCCTTTTCACCATGAGAAGAGCCCTTCTTTTCATATAGACCCAGCAACGGGACTGTGGAAATGTTTTGGTTGCCAACGTGGTGGTGATGTTTTTAACTACGTTATGGAACGTGAACATCTGGAGTTTCCCGATGCAATTCGTTTTTTGGCAGATCGTGCTGGGATAGAGCTTGTTGAGGAGCGTGGAGCGCATCGAGGACCAAAGCGCAATAGGCTTCAGCAGGCCCTCGGCGAAGCCGAAAAGCTCTACTCGACTATGTTGATGCGTGGCAGGGGAGCAGGTCCCGAGTCTGCTCGAAAATACCTTGCTAGTCGTGGTTTTGGTTCTGCAGTATGTCGTCGCTGGGGTCTAGGTTTTGCTCCTGGTCATGGCGCCTTGACATCAACGCTGACTCAAAAGGGCTTTTCTCGAGATGAGCTTTTAGCTGCAGACTTGGTAGTCGATCGCAATGGTCGTACTCAAGATCGTTTTTATGAGCGCGTGATGTTTCCCATTCACGATGAGCAAGGTCGCTCTATTGGTTTTGGCGGGCGTGTTTTGGGTGATGCCAAGCCAAAATATCTCAATACCAAAGAAACCCCTGTCTTTCACAAATCAAAGCATCTTTTTGGCCTAGATCATGCCAAGACGCAAATTACAGCTACGGGTATAGCGCTCGTGGTTGAGGGTTATACTGATGTTATTTCCCTGCATGAGCATGGTTTTTCCAATGCAGTAGCAGCGCTGGGAACCGCACTTTCGCTTGACCACATAAAGATGCTCTCGCGTTTTAGGGCGCAGCGTATCATCTGTATGTTTGATGGCGATGCAGCAGGTCAAAAAGCAGCAGAGCTTTCTGTTCAGTATGTGGACAAGACAGATGCAGAGATGCTTTGTGTGATTCTTCCAAACAACCAAGATCCGATGGAATTTCTCTCTACACATGAGCCTTCGGAGCTTCAGGCACAGCTTGATGGAGCACGACCTCTGGTTGAGTTTGTGCTTGAGAAGAAGCTTTCAGGTTTTGATTTGGGTATTCCTGGACAACGGGCAGGAGCTTTGGATGCAGCTGCCCAGGTGCTTGCACCTCTTAAGGATTCTGTGAGCTTTGATGGTTATGCGACCAATCTAGCTCATCAGCTAGATATGGATGTAGATGCTACCAAGCAGGTTATACGCGAAAAAGCGCACAATATTGCTGCCCGTGAAGCAAAACTTCGCCAAGAATATGGGGCTTATCAAACAGCTCATGAGTCCACAGCGCCTGCACTGGAGTCACCTGTTGCAGAGACAGCTGCGTATCAAAGCGTAGATAAGCTCCTTTCGCATGATGCGCGGGGTCAGTTGGCAGCCGAGCGTGAACTATTGGCATTAATGGCAAATTCCCCCGAGGCTGTGCGCCCTTATGCTGAGCGATTAGGATCGGTGCTCTGGGCGGACTCTCGCCATGAGACGATGGTCTGGGCGATGTTGGCAATGGTTGTTGGTACTTCTCCTGCCGAGTTGGTGCATGCAGCTTCTGTAGCGGTTCCTGAGGCTCCGCAGATTCTTGCTGGTGGTGGTTTGGCGCTGGCACAGGGGATGGATGCAGATCATAAGGCAGCTTTTTTGGCTGATGTGCTTGAGCTCTATTCCACTCGTCGTGAAATCAAGGCGATTCAGGCTCAGCTTAATAGTCGTGAGGACAAAAACTTACCTGAATTATTGGGTCGTGCGGTGGAATTGCGTAAACGAGAACACGAACTTAATCAAATTATTCCTACAGAGGTATAAGACTCTCAAAAACGGGTATTATCCTCTAGGTTCATGGCGTTGAAAGGACACATGTGGCAACGAAAAAGACTGATGCTCAGACCGCAAAACTTACTCCTGAGCTTGCTTCTGTAGTGACGAAGCTTGTTAAGAAAGCAGGCAAGGCGGGTACCATTAGCGAAGATGATATCCAAGTAGCTCTTGTGGATGTCGATGTTGATGATGATGAACTGACTGATGTCTATGATGTCGTACGTGCTAAAGGTGTCACAATTTCTGGTTCGGGAGATATCCCTGATGTGGCCGCTGTTGTACTTGAGCCCGATGTCGAAGACGATATCGATGATACCGTTGACGAAGATGATGAGGACGACGAGGGTCTTGACGAGGAAGAAAAAGAAGAGCGCGAGGCTCGTGCAGAAGCTCGCGTAGCCAATGAGGTTCTTCGCTCTACTCCTAAAAATCACACCCGCAAGCGTTCTAGCCGTGCTCGTTCTCGCCGTCAGGATGGTTCCACAGTGATGCTGACGGGCGATCCTGTGCGCATGTATCTTAAGGAAATTGGTAAGGTTGATTTGCTTACTGCTTCCGAAGAGGTACACCTTGCAATGAAAATTCAGGCAGGTAATGAGGCTGCGGAGCGTCTTGAGGCTGCGGAGCGTGGCGATGCAGAGCTAACTCGTACTGAGCTGCGTCGTTTGACCCGCATTGAGCAGGTAGGCCTTGATGCGAAACAGCAGCTGATTTCTGCAAACCTTCGTCTAACTGTCTCTATCGCCAAGCGCTATGTTGGCCGCGGTATGCTCTTCTTGGATCTAATTCAGGAAGGCAACCTTGGTTTGATTCGTGCGGTTGAGAAGTTTGACTACACCAAGGGCTTTAAGTTCTCCACCTATGCTACGTGGTGGATTCGCCAAGCAATTACCCGCGCCATTGCCGACCAGGCGCGCACCATCCGCATCCCAGTTCATATGGTTGAGACTATCAATAAACTTGTGCGTGTACAGAGGCAGCTTTTGCAGGAATTTGGTCGCGATCCAACCCCCGAGGAGGTTGGTGCCGAGATGGGCATGGCTGCTGATCGTGTGCGTGAGATTCAAAAAATTAGCCAGGAGCCTGTCTCTCTCGAGACACCTATTGGCGAAGAAGAGGATTCTCAATTAGGTGATTTCATTGAGGATTCTACGGCCGTTGCTCCTCCTGAAGCTGCGTCTGATTCTATGCTTCGCGAGCAGCTCGAACAGGTACTTGATGGACTTGCTGATCGTGAGCGCAAGGTTATTAAATTCCGTTTTGGCCTAGAAGATGGTCACCCTCGCACTCTTGAGGAAGTTGGTCGCGAATTTGGCGTTACACGTGAGCGCATTCGTCAGATTGAGTCCAAGACCCTGGCAAAACTGCGTCATCCTAGTCGCTCTAGTAAGCTCAAAGACTTCATGGAAGAGTAGCTTTACTTTTTCCATAGCATTGCAATCAGCCTGGCAGCCCTGCTAGGCTGATTTTTCTTTCTTTCATTTCTTACAGATGATTTACCTTTCTCGTTGTCTTCCATTTAATGCAGGCGGTTCAAAACCGTACCAAGTACGCGAGAAAAGCCCTGATAAAAATTGCCGCGAGGGTGCATTTTGAACCCGATGCATGACATTTATGGCAGGCGGTTCAAAAGCGTACCAAACGGCTCAAGAAAGTGCAGGTAAATTTTCTTCCGAGGGTGCATTTTGAACCCTCTGCAAGAAAAAGGGTGCATTGTGAACCGCTTGCAAGCTGAAGGGCGCTTCTTGAACCCGACGCATGGCATTTATTGCAAACGGTTCAAAACCGTACCAAGTGTGTGGAGAAACCGCTGGTAAAAATTGTTGCAAGGGTGCTTATTGAACCCGATGTGGGCAAAAGGATGCATATTGAACCGCCTGCGAGTAAAAGGGCACGTTGCGAACCGTTACAGTGGGGAACTATGTGCTGGACACACTTGGACATCTTTAAAGAAAAGAACCCGTGCGAATTCAATCGAACGGGTTCTCATGAGTTTCAATGGCTCCCCGGGCAGGATTCGAACCTGCGACACGCTGATTAACAGTCAGCTGCGCTACCACTGCGCCACCGGGGAATATCAGCAAGAAAGTATTATACACACATCCAACTATCGTGCAAGTGAAAAAGAAAAAATTAAAGTCGCACTTTGGGGATAGCTACCATGCGGGTAAAGATATGAGCTGCTTCAAGGATTCTACCTGCGGCGATAGTCTCTCTAGAGTCGGGATATGGATTATATGCATAGGCAACTTCCGAGACACCCACCTGAGCGAGCTCTTTACAACATTCATTGCAGGGGAAATGTGTGACATAAATTGTTGAACCCTTAAGTTCGCGCATGGAACCGCGGAAATTTAGTACTGCGTTGCGTTCGGCGTGGACAACATAGGGATATTTAGTCTCGAGCCAGTCTCCATCACGGCGCCAAGGAAAGACTGAATCGTCAATCCCGCGCGGTGTGCCATTATAACCAATAGACAAAATGCGACGGTCTTTACTTACAATACAGGCGCCGACCCGCGTATGAGGATCTTTTGATCTCAATGCCGACAGCGCTGCAACACCCATAAAATACTCGTCCCACTCCAAAACGTTCTTTCCTTGATCCACGTTTACCTCTTTCAATAAGCCTTCTGCCAGCAGAAAAGCTTGAATGCCACAAGTAAGTTAACATCTGAATTCTACAGGCATAACGACGAAAGGGGTAGCACATGTTCTGCTCTAACTGCGGGAAGCAGGTTGGAGGCGATGAGCGGTTTTGTCCTCATTGTGGAAAGCCCTTAGCTTCCTCTTCGGCTCAGAAAAAGCAGCAAAAAGTAAGTAATACAACCCTTAGGATTCTTGTTGCTGTTGCTGGTGTTGTAGTCGTTTTGCTTGTTGCCATTGTGGCGATGAAGTTTGGCTTGCCAAAAAAGACAAATCCTGCAGCTATATCTACTACTCCTGCAGCGACCGTTACCGTGTCAGGGAAGAAGATCAAGGGTCTACAGCGACCCACACTTATTTCCTCTCTTGATAAGGAAGCTGCTGCAAAAGCAGCACCTGCACTTTCGAGTTATCGCAAAGAAGGCAGTTCAGATACTTCAGCAGGTGTTAAACCCGATATCAAGAGTTATAGCGTAGAAGATGGTCTTTCAAACGTTACAAATGCTAACGATATTATGATGTCTGACGCCGTGAAGCCCTTGTTGGCAAAAAATGGCTTTGCGATTGCTGAAGATACGGCCGGGTATGAGTTTTTTGAAACCTACGAGATGAACCGGTATTCATTGATCCCCAACTTTGTTACTACAGATTCAATGATGCATAGCTACCATCTCTACTTCAGCTACCTGCTCAAAACCTGTGAGCGTGAGCAGCTTTCAGCAAAACTGCGCGATATGAGTGAAGTTATGCTTCGTGAGAGTCAAGATCAGCTTGGCAAACTGACTGATGATGAGTGGCAAAATGCCGCTTGGCGTAATGTGGCGTTTTTCTCAGTTGCCTGCAAGCTGTGCGGCTCTGATGTGCCTATTCCTGAGGCAGTGGAATCTGCTGTTGACAGGGAAGTTGCTCAAATTATGGCAGCGAGTGGCGTGGGAAGCTCGACCATTTTGTCTGAAGGTACAAAAGACGGAGTGGATCTAGATTACAGTCAGTTTAAACCTCGCGGTTACTACGAAGGCGACACCACTCTAGAGGCGTATTTTCGCACGATGATGTGGTATGGACAGGTTAATTTCACTCAGAACGAAGAGACGCTCGACCGAAGCGCTTTGCTTATCACGATGGCACTTAATGGCGATGCACTGTCTAGTTGGGAAGCAATCTATACCATCACGAGTTTTTTTGCAGGTGCCAGTGATGATAACGGCTATTACGAGTACTGGCCTGTTATCCAGGCGGTTTATGGTGATGATGCCACAGTAGAGAGCCTAAACAATGCTGAGGATAAGTGGAAGATTTTCCATGAGGCAACAGCTCAAATGCAGGCTCCCAAAATCAACTCTGTGGTAGTAGCTGATAGTGGTGAAGGCGCAGATCACAGTTCAGAAACCCTCGGTTTTCGCTTTATGGGTCAGCGATTCTCACTGGATGAGCGAATTTTTAGTCAGCTGCTCTATAGCCGCGTAGGTAAAAACTCTGCGGGAGAAAAACGCATGCTTCCAAATGCCCTTGATGTACCTTCTGTCTTGGGATCTATGGAAGCCCAGGCGATTTTGCATGAAGCGGGTGCTGATGATTTTGCCAAATATAGCGACAATCGTGAGAGTCTGCGTAAGGAAATTGCTCAAAACGGTGACGCGCTTTGGACGGGTAGCCTATATGCACAGTGGCTCTATACCCTCAATCCACTACTGACAGCGAAAGGTGAGGGGTATCCTGCTTTTATGCAGTCCAAGGAGTGGGAACGCAAGAACTTGCAGACCTATTTGGCGAGTTATACCGAGCTCAAGCACGATACAGTTTTGTATTCAAAGCAGGCTATGGCCGAGATGGGTGGCGGTCCTCTTGAGGAGCTTGATGATCGCGGTTATGTGGAACCTGAGCCCGAACTTTATGGTCGGCTTTCTCGTTTAACCCAAGGAACAATGGAAGGTCTTTCGCATTATGGCGTGTTGTCCAGCACAGATGCCGACGGACTCAAAACGTTGGCTGAGCTGGCAAGCAAACTCGAGACAATCTCCAAAAAAGAACTTGCCAACGAAAAGCTTAGTGATGAGGAATATGAGCTTATTCGTAGCTATGGTGGTCAGCTTGAACATCTTTGGGATTTGACGGCAGATACTGACAATCAGTCTTGGACTAAGGCTGCAGAGTGTCCTGCTGCTGTGGTTACCGATATAGCGACTGACCCAAATGGCTCTGTATTGCAGGTGGGTACAGGCATTCTTTCAAAGATATATGTTGTGTTTCCTATTGATGGTGAGCTTCATATAGCCGTTGGTGTGGTATCGAGCTTTTATCAATTCGAGCAACCTATGGCTTCTCGTCTGACTGACTCTGAATGGCGTAGCATGCTAGGTATCGGTACGTATCAAGATGCAAATTCTACTGCCATGCCTGAAAAGCCAGCATGGACTAAAAGCTTTAGTTGTGGGATACGCTAGTGCACAGACAGGTATTGACACAAGCAGAGCCTTCTTTTATGAAGGCTCTGCTTCAAAATAAGAATAGACGGTGGGGGAGAGTCTTTGGCATCTTGATGGTGTCTGCTGTAGTGGTTGTAATCATTTTTTGGCTATGGACACGGGGGTGCTTTCTACCCGCTTGGATCAGCTGGCAAGAGTGCGAGCAGAATCTTGATCTTGATAAAAATGGAACAGTAGAGACACTCATACTCCGTCAGCGTCAGCTGAAGATAAGCAATGATACTACATTGCTTTACCAAACGGATGCCAGCTGGTTTGTTTCTGATGTGTTGGTAGGCGATATCAATCATGACGGTAATCAAGAAATTATTTGTCTGTTGTGGAAGCGGGGAAGTTTTGGCAATTCCCGTCCTTTTTGGATCAAGCAAGACGATATACATTTTTCCCAGCACATCTTTATTTGGACTACGCAAGAAGGTCATATCCAACCTATTTGGCAGTCTTCTGCCATTGATTTTGAGATTGCTTTGATATCACTGAATGATAAGCAGCAAGTTTGTTGCACAACAGCTGATGGAAAAAAGTCCTGCTGGGCATGGCTTTCTTGGGGACTTGTGCGTATTGAAACGGAAGATGCATAGTCTGTCTTGCAGAAGATAAATAGTTTGTCTATTTGTGACACACACGTTTTGTAAGACCTGCTACACTGGAGCACGACCTTTAAGCGCGGTACGAGATGCCCGCAAGGTGTTAATTTTATATGTGTGCCTACTTGTGGGGTGTCTCGTGTCGCTAACGGCGACAGGACATCCTTTTTTCTTGTCGTGGTTGCGTCCGAGAGACGGGAAGGAGCGTAATGGCACAGTTTGAGCCAAAGGCAACGATTATGGATGAAGCAGCGATGGATCGCGCCATCACTCGTATCGCCCATGAGGTATTAGAACACAACGAAGGTAGTACGGATTTTGTTCTTGTAGGAATCATCCGCCGAGGTGAGGTGCTTGCTCGCAAGCTTGCCGATGAGATTGAAAAGGTAGATGGTGTGCGTCCACAAATCGGTACGCTAGATATTAGCTTTTACCGTGATGACATTGGCAAGCGCGTAGCACCAGTACTTCAGGGTTCCCATATTCCTTTTGATATTGATGATACTGAAGTCGTGTTAGTAGACGATGTCCTTTATACCGGCCGCACCATCCGTGCTGCTCTTGACGCTTTGATGGATTACGGCAGACCTCGTAGGGTTCAGCTGGCTGTTATGGTTGATCGTGGTCATCGTGAGTTACCTATTCGTGCCGATTATGTTGGTAAAAATGTTCCTTCTTCTCGTGAGGAAGATGTGCGTGTCTATGTTGAGCCTGATGACGATCACTCAGCAGTTGAGATTTGGGACAGTGCGACTCACAAGGCCGCAATTCAGGCAGGAGGTCAGCGCTAATGCTCTCAGTAAAGCATCTGATTGATACTAACGACCTTACGGCAGATGACATCACCCAGATTCTTGATACTGCCAAATCCTTTGACCCCATTGTGAATGCCCGTACTATCAAGAAGGTCCCAGCTTTACGTGGCCGCACGATTGTAAATCTCTTCCTTGAGCCTTCCACGCGTACCCGTAGTTCTTTTGAACTAGCAGAAAAGCGTCTATCGGCTGACTCGCTCAATATGGGTGGTTCTACCAGCTCTGTTGTTAAGGGTGAGAGTCTCTCTGACACCATTCAGACCATTGATGCCATGAATGTTGATATGTTTGTCTGTCGTGCAAAGCTGGCAGGTACTCCCAAAAAGATTATTGAAAATACCGATGCCGTTGTTATTAACGCAGGTGATGGAAAACATCAGCATCCCACGCAGGCGATGCTTGATCTTTACACCATTCGTGAGGAGTTTGGGCATCTTGATGGTCTTAAGGTTGCTATTGTTGGCGACCTCGCTCATAGCCGTGTCTGTGGTTCGTTGGCCCCTGCTCTTAAGACTATGGGTGCCGAAGTTACTCTTGTGGGGCCCCCAACCTTCCAGGTGGGTGATCCCAGCTGGTATGGCTGCAATCAGACGGCAGATCTTGACTCGGTTATTCCCGAGATGGATGTTGTCTATATGCTGCGCGTGCAGCTGGAACGTATGGAAGGCGCTGCAATTCCTTCCAAGCGCGAGTATAACCGCCTTTATGGTTTAGATGCTCGCCGTGCCGCCATGATGAAGCCTGGTGCCATCGTGTGCCATCCAGGTCCTATGAACCGTGGTATGGAAATCAATACTGAGGTTGCTGATAGCTTGCAGTCTAGGATTTTAAAACAGGTCAATGCAGGCGTTCTGACCCGTATGGCTGAGATGTATCTGCTCCTGGGAGGAGAAAACTAATGGCATATTTGATTCGTGGCGCCCGCGTTGTCGACCCACAGCTTGGCCTTGACGATGTGCGCGATGTGCTGATTGAGGGCAATAAAATCAAGGCAGTTGGCAACAATCTTGAGGCCGCAAATGCTGAGGTGGTAGAAGCTGCAGGCAAGGTGCTCATTCCTGGTATGGTGGATATGCACGTACATTTCCGCGATCCAGGTTTTGAGTACAAAGAAACCATTGAGACAGGATCTCGTGCAGCTGCGCATGGTGGCTTTACCGATGTGGCTACCATGCCCAATACGAGCCCTGTTACTGACTCGGGAGCCGAGATTCGCTATCAGATTGACCGCGGTGAAGCAGCAGGTTATGTGCACATTCGTCCTATCGGCGCACTTACCAAAGATCAAAAGGGTGAGGCATTGGCCGAGATTGGTGACATGGTGCTCGAAGGTGCGTGTGCCTTCTCCGATGATGGACATGGTGTGCAATCTGCTGGCATGATGAAGACTTGTATGGGCTATGTTTCTCAGTTTAACCGGGTAGCTATTGCTCACTGTGAGGATGAGAGCCTTTCAAAGAATGGTGTTATCAACGCTGGTCGTGCGGCAACCCGTCTGGGAATGTTTGGCTGGCCAGCATTGGCGGAAGAACATGAAATTTGGCGCGATATTCAGTTAACCCGTTCTACCAACTGTGCCCTACATATCGCTCATATTTCAACGGCTCGTGGCCTTGAAATGGTCAAAGCAGCAAAAGCTGAAGGACTGCCCGTAACCTGTGAGGTTACACCTCACCATCTCTTCCTTTGTGATGATGACATCACCACTGCCTACAACACTAACCTCAAAATGAATCCTCCCTTGCGCTCTGCCAAGGATGCTGAGGCCCTGCGTCAGGGTATTGTCGATGGTTCCATTAACTGTGTAGTAACCGATCATGCTCCTCATGCCGCCCACGAAAAGGACTGTGAGTGGGAGATTGCTTTCTTCGGTACCATCGGTCTTGAAACCTCTCTTCCTCTGATGCTCACCCATATGGTTGAACCTGGCATTATGAGTTGGAGCCGTCTCGTAGAAGTGATGGCTGTATCCCCGCGTGAGATTTTGCGTCTCCCTGCTGTCAAGATTGAGGAAGGTTCGGTTGCCGATCTGACACTCATTGATCCTGAAGCTCAAGTTGAGGTAACTGAGGACTACTTTGAGTCTAAATCTAAAAACTCTGCTTTCTTAGGTAATAAGCTCAAAGGCGCTGCTTGTGATGTGTTCTGTGGCGGTAAACGTACACTCGCAAACGGTGTCGTAGCCTAAAGTTCGCAGAAGAAATAGGGTGAAAATGAGGACAGAGGGTATCAAGCAATATGACTTTAGCGTGGTGTCCAACGCTAAAGTTGCAAAAGACGTGTATTGCATGCAAATTTTGGCACCTGAACTTGCCAAAAAGCTTATGCCAGGTCAGTTCATCAACCTTGCCGTACCTGGCGATCCGTCTCATATTGTGCGCCTACCTCTGTCCTTTGCTTCAACTGACTTGTGCAAGGGTACAGTTGAGCTTATCTATGCAGTAGTAGGTGAAGGCACGTATCGGCTTTCTCACATGAGGATTGGCGCGAGTTCTACTTTGATTGGCCCGTGCGGTAAGGGGTGGAACTTAAGCAATAACCGTCATGCTTTGCTGGTAGCTGGTGGTGTTGGTGCACCTCCCATCGTTGCTGCTGCGCGCGGATTAAAAGAACGGGGCGTGGAGCTTTGCGTTGTTCTTGGTGCGCGCTCAGGAGAGCGTCTTTGGGGTGAGTCGGTGCTTAAAGATATGGGTGCCACAGTCATGGTAACTACAGATGATGGAAGTTACGGTAGGCAAGGCTTTACAACCGAGGTTGTAGCAGAGCTCTTACCAGGTGATTTCGGACAGATTCTCACCTGTGGTCCAAACCTTATGATGGCTGGTGTGGCCGCACTTGCTGAAAAGGCAAAAATAGACTGCCAAGCTTCCTTAGAGCGGATGATGACTTGCGGTTTTGGAGCCTGTCATACCTGTAATGTTGCTATGAGAGCAGGTGGCTATAAATTCTGCTGTACCGATGGCCCTGTCTTTGATGCCAAGGAGGTGGCATGGTGAGCACCCCTTTGATGGCGGTAAACCTTGGTGGTATTCATATGCAAAATCCCGTGAATACCGCTTCGGGTACCTATGGGTTTGGACATGAATTTGAGAGCTTTTACGACGTCGCTCGTCTTGGTGCAATTACTTGTAAGGGCTGTGCAGCGAAGCCTTGGGATGGCAATCCCGCACCTCGTATGTGTGAGGTTAACTCAGGCATTATGAATACGGTAGGACTACAAAATGTAGGTATTCACGCTATGGTGGAGTCTGAAGGTGACTATCTTCAGGGATTAAGTCAGCGTGGCTGTGCCGTAATTTTGCAGGTCGCAGGCCATTCCATTGATGAATATATTGCGGCAGTAGAGCTTTATGAGGAGCTGGCGCCTTGGGCTGCAGGACTTGAGCTTAATATTTCTTGTCCTAATATCGCTGCTGGTGGTGCTGCAATGGGAGCTACTCCTGAGACTGCAGCAAAGCTTATGCAAGCAGTGCGTCCTCGTACCAAGCAACCTCTTATTGTCAAAATGGCACCAAGTCGTGTGTCAGAAATCGCGCGTGCTCTTGAGGATGCGGGTGCAGATGCTCTGAGCCTTATTAATACGATCCCCGCCATGTCCATTGATGTGCATACACGTCGTTCTCGTCTCTCTCGACCTACTGCAGGCTTGAGTGGTCCTGCTATTCATGCTATTGCAGTGCGTATGGTCTGGGAAGCTCACAAGGCATCGAGTCTTCCTCTCTGTGGCATTGGCGGCATTACCAATGGCACAGATGCTGCGGAGTTTATCTTGGCGGGAGCTACGGCAATTTCGGTTGGTACGGCAAATCTGACTGATCCCATGACGGCGGTTCGCGTAGTAGATGAGCTATATGACTGGGCAAAAAATCAGGGTGTTTCGGATATTAATGAATTGATAGGAGCTTTTGAATGCTAAGCCTTCCTTTGTCAGTTGAACAAGCTCGTGATGCAGTGATCATTGCGCTTGACTGCAGTCATGAAGAAGCACTTGAATTGGCTGCGCAGCTCGAAGGTCGTGCTCGCTGGGTCAAAGTGGGTATGACTCTCTACTATGCTTGCGGACCAGCTATTGTCCAGGAGATGCATGAGCGTGGGCTCAAAGTCTTTCTTGATCTCAAACTGCATGATATTCCCTTCCAAATCAGAGGAGCAGCCCGTGCTGCGTCGTTGGTAGGGGCAGATATACTTTCTATCCATGGCCTTGGCGGTGCTGAGATGGTAGGCGAAGCACGCTTGGGCACTGAAGAGGCAGCCGAGATACGCGGTGAGCGCACTAAACTTGTGGCAATTTCAGTACTAACCAGCATGAATCAAGAAGCTTTGGCATCTATTGGTGTGCAGTCTACGGTCAAAGAGGAAGTTTCTCGTCTTGCAACTTTAGCTGTAGGAGCAGGTTCTGATGGCATCGTCTGTTCTCCTCAGGAGGCAGCCGAAATGCGTGAACTATTGGGTCCTGATGCTCTCATTGTGACACCTGGCGTACGTCCTGTAGGCGCTACCATGGGAGATCAAAAGCGTGTCGCTACTCCTGCTGCTGCGATTGCGGCAGGTGCCTCAAAGCTGGTTGTCGGAAGACCTATTACCAAGGCAGAAGATCCCGTTGCTGCCTTTGATGCCATTGTTGCTGAACTGACCGCTAACTAACCGTTGTTATAGAGCTGTTTTTGTCAAAAGAGGAGAAACTCCTATGAATTCCCTTATTCATGCTGCGTCTGCTGCTGAGATTGCTCATGCTCTGCTTTCTATTCGTGCAGTTTTTTTAAAGCCTGATGACCCTTTCACGTGGGCCAGTGGTATCAAGAGTCCAATTTACTGTGATAATCGTCTGACTCTTTCATATCCGGAAGTGCGTACGCTTATTGATGAATCTATCGCTGCTCGTATTGCCGAGCTTTATCCCGAAGCAGAAATGCTCATGGGAACTTCTACTGCAGGAATTGCCCATGCCGCTATTGCTGCTGATCGTTTGGGTAAGCCTATGGGTTATGTTCGCGGCTCTGCAAAAGATCATGGCCGCAAAAATCAAATTGAAGGTCACTTGGAGCCTGGTGAGAAGGTTGTTATAGTTGAGGATCTTATCTCAACGGGAGGTTCTGTACTCGATTGTGTTTTGCCCCTGCGCGAAGCTGGTGCTGAAGTGTTAGGTGTGGTGTCGATATTTACGTACGGCATGCAAAAAGGCTTGGATCGTTTATCGGCAGAACATGTTTGCAATACTAGTTTGTGTGATCTTGATACGCTTGCAAAAGTGGCGGTCGAAGAGGGATATATCAAAGCAGCGGATGAGGCTCGTTTGCTGGCTTTTCGAGATAACCCTGCTGATGAGTCTTGGCGTGCTTAGTTTTTGAAGACTGGTCTTGTCCTTCTTTTATGCTAAAAAAGCGTGTATAAACGTACGTAATGTGACGAAGAGGGCTAAAAAACCGCGTTTTTGCAGCTCATACTTGCATTTAGACAAATTTGTGGCACACTAAATGTCCGTGCAAGTCAGCTGCGTCCATGAGATGTGCGACTGGCGCCCTTTTTTTGAATTGCATTTAGGTACTTTGGATGTTTGGAGGACTTCATGGCACTACCTCAGCTGAGCGATGAGCAGCGTAAGGCAGCACTCGAGAAAGCGGCTGCAGCCCGTCATGCTCGTGCAGAGCTTCGCGATAAGATTAAGAACGGTCAAGTTTCTTTGCAGGAGGTTCTCGATTCTGATGACCCCATTGCTGCACGTATGAAGGTCTCTGCTCTTATCGAGTCTCTGCCTGGTTATGGCAAGGCAAAGGCTACCAAGATTATGGATGAGCTGGGTATTTCTGCCACTCGCCGTGTCAAGGGCTTGGGCGCTCGTCAGCGCGAGCAGCTGCTTGAGGTGCTTTCCAAGTAGTGGAAGTCACACCTCGTCTCTTTGTAATTTCAGGTCCTGCTGGTGTAGGTAAGGGTACTTTAGTTGCGCGTATTCGCGAAATACGCCCTGACCTAGAGCTGACAGTGTCTGCTACAACGAGGCAGCCTCGGCCAGGGGAAATTCCAGGAGTTTCGTATCACTTCCTCAGCGATGATGAGTTTTCTCATTGCGTTGAGGAAGGTTTGTTCCTTGAGTGGGCACAAGTTCATGCTCATCGTTATGGCACGCTTATGAATGAAGCTACCGAGCGCATGAATAGAGGTGCTTCAGTCATCCTTGAGATTGACTGTCAAGGCGGGTTTAATGTCAAAAAAGTGCGGCCTGATGCTGTGCTTATCTTTATTGAGCCGCCTTCCTTTGAGGAACTCGAGCATAGACTTCGTGGTCGTGGTACTGAGGACGAAGCGCAAATCACTCTTCGCCTTGCGAATGCAAAAGCTGAAATAGAGGCTGGCAAAAAGTATGATGTGCGTATAGTCAACGATGACGTTGAACGAGCTGCTCAAGAGCTACTTGACGTCTTTGCAAGGTATGAGAAAGACGGAGGTCTTACCAATGTCCGTGGTTAAGCCTGAGATTGACAACCTGCTCGACAAGTGTGAACGCAATCCTTTTTTGCTCTGTGCTGTTGCTTCCAAGCGCGCTTGTGATATCAACAACATGGTGCGTGGTCAGCATCTTCGCGTGACTGCCATCCAGGATTACGATGACATCACTACTGTCGTTTCTGGTGAGGATCCGGTTTCTATTGCTATGGGCGAGATTGAGGATGGTACGCTTTCTTTTGTTAAGGAAAGCTTTGATGAGCGTCTCGCTGGAGCAAATAAAGAGGCCATGCATCAAAGCATCTAGTCTCTACTCACAGATGTAAGCTGTGGACCCCGACTGTCGTCTTGGCAGTTGGGGTCTGTATTTGTCAATTCGCAGTATGTGCGAAGGGAGTGTGGACATGTCTGAGCGAGTATGTTTGGTCCACTATCACGAGATTGGTCTTAAGGGAAAGAATCGTTCTACTTTTGAGAACCAACTTGTTCGCAATATTAGTCATGCCGTCAAAACGCTCCCCGTGCGTGAGGTTAGACGTATCGCGGGCCACCTCTTGGTCACACTTAAAAATGAATCTGCTGACCAAGAGGTTGCGGCTGCACTGCGTCAAATTCCCGGTATTGCGCGTGTTTCATTGGCATGGTGTTGTTCTCTTGATGAGGATGAATATTGCGAGGCTGCCATACGAGCTTTGTCTGAAGTGGGGGAGTTTGAGACGTTCAAGGTGCATGCACATCGTTCTTCTACTAGCTATGAACGCCATTCTATTGAGATAAATCAGCTGGTAGGAAGCATTCTTTGCGAGCAATTCCCCGAGAAAAAAGTCAAGATGCATCATCCAGATGTACAAGTTAATGTCATCGTTAATCAAGCGCGTGTCTTTGTATATGCACTCTCCGAACGTGCAGTAGGTGGCTTGCCCGTGGGGACTGCGGGCAAAGTTGTCACTCTGCTCTCATCTGGTTTTGATTCTCCTGTGGCTACTTGGGCTGTTGGTCGCCGTGGTGCTATTTGTGTACCTGTGCACTTCTCGGGTCGTCCCATGACTGCCGATACCAGCGAGTGGCTGACGCAGGACGTATGTCGCGCTTTGGCTCCTTCTGGGGTTATTGGTCGTTTGTATGTTGTGCCTTTTGGTGAGAAACAGCGTGAGATTTCGTTGGCTGTTCCGCAGAAGCTGCGTATTATCATGTACCGTCGTGTTATGTTTGCCGTGGCAGAGCGTGTTGCACGTCTTGAGGGTGCAAAGGCGCTGGTAACTGGTGAATCCTTGGGTCAGGTTGCTTCCCAGACGCTCGAGAATATCTCTGTGGTCAATGAAATCGCATCCATTCCTGTATTGCGTCCATTAATTGGCTCTGACAAGCAGGAAATTATGGAGCGCGCGCACCAGATTAATACCTTTGATATTAGCTGCGAGACAGCTCCGGACTGCTGTACGCTCTTTATGCCGCGCAAACCCGAAACTCATGCAAAGCTTGATGAGGTGCATGCCGCTTGGGATTCTTTTGACCACGATCAGATGATTGAAGATTTGATTTCCAATATTGAGTACGTGGACTTTGATCAGTGTCCTAGTTATCATGCGCCTCGCTGCCTGCGTCACAAGCATGGAGAACTTGCTCGTGCTTGGGCAGATAAGGATGATGCGGAAGCAGTAGAGCTAAGCATGGAAGCTTAACTTTCCCTTAGCTTGGTACTATGTTTGGCACATGAATTCTACATAAGATGAGTTTTACGAACAGCCTCGTCAGAAGGACGAGGCTGTTTTTTCTTATACGCAAGCTACGAATAGTAAAATTTCAACTGCAGGTCTATGAGCTGCTGTTTTGCTGATATATGTGCGTTAGAGTGCAGCTGCCAGTCAGTTTGAGACAAGGCTAATCGATAAAGTCGGTATCATGGCCGTGACTCTCCTTCAGGCTTATAAGACGAAGGAGGAAATTCAATGGCTCAAAGACGTCAGCATGCTAGTTTTACTATTTTTGGACGAAGCATCGACCGTAAATCAGCAGTTGTATTGTGTGTTTGCATTGGCCTTATTATCCTACTGAGTGTTGTATATAACGGCATACTCTCTGTGTCAACAGCAGTTCAGCTTGATAAGAAACTTGAAGCACCACAGCAGAACTCTCGTGAAAATCAGTCCAAAAAGAACTCATCACAAATCAAATCGGATGCACCAGCCTCCCCAAAACGTTTCTTGATAGATGTGAGTGGAGCGGTTGCAAAGCCCGGAGTTTACAAGTTGGGCGCAGATGATGCACGTGTGACTGATGCCATTGAGGCTGCAGGAGGACTTTCTGATGATGCAGATAGAGCGCGCATTAATCTGGCCCAGAAATTAAACGATGGAGAAAAGGTTTATGTACCTCGCATAGGAGAAGATCTGGGGATAGACAGCCAGCTCGCCTCAAAGCTGCCAGCAGAGCCTTCATCGGATACTTCACATCGTGGCTTGGTAAATATCAACACAGCCGATGAGACGACTCTACAAACTCTTTCTGGAGTTGGTGAGGCAACGGCAAAAGCCATTATCAAGGAGCGAGAGACGAATGGTGCGTTTGAGAGTCCTGAGGATCTCATGCGTGTCTCGGGTATAGGTGAAAAGAAGTTCGCGAAGCTCAAGGATGATATCTGTGTTTGAGCCTAAGCTTGAGCTCCCACCACGTCCTTCAATTCCTTTTCTTAGTTGGACATTGGTAGGAGTATTGCTTGTCTCTTTCTTGTTTCTACGTTATTTGCCTTTGAAGTTGGATGCACTCCAGTGGAACGTGTTGCTTATAGCAACGGGCGTCTATATCCTGGGCAACTTGCTTGTTATTAGCAAGATGTCGGCTTCTGCCAACAAACATACTATTAAAGCTTTGCTTGTTGGTATTTGTATGGGACTTGTAGCAGTAGAACTTTTTGTTGTGCGGGGTTTTACGGTAGCTTCTGCTTTGGAAAATTCCAATCTTTCTGCTTGGCAGTTTCGTGTTGTGGGGGACTGCAAACAAACTCGTTTTGGCTGGCGCTGCCGAGCTCAGGCCCATTCAAATGAGGGACACAGTGTTGACGTATGGCTAAGTTTGCATGAGCCCGTAAATTACGGTGAACAACTTGTCGTAGTAGGACGCTATAAGCCTTTGACTAATGATAGCTGGGGATATCGCTCAAGGCTGCAGGGTATTTGGGGTGAAGTTTCGGTTCGCTCAATACGCAAGTCAATACATCCTCAAGGCTTATTGGCCATACCTATTATGTTTAGGCGACGGGCACTCTCAAATTTCCGCCCAGAAATAGGAGCAAGTCGAGCAGTACTTGCTGGTGCTGTGTGTGGTTACCGATCTAGTCTAGATGCACAAGGGCTAAATGAGCTTTTTTCTGCTTGTGGCGTAGCGCATTTGATGGCGGTATCAGGTGGGCATATTGCTATCATTTCTAATCTACTTCTACAGCTAGCCAAGCTCTTACAACTCAAACCAGGTAGTCGCGCTGTTTTGAGTCTTTGTATTTCTGCTCTTTTTGTCTTGAGTTGTGGCGCCCCTCCTAGCGCAATACGTTCTTGGATAATGTCAGCAGTTGCTGCGCTTTCTTGGTGTGTGGGTCGACGTAAGCACACCCTTTCAGCTGTGAGTTTTGTTGCGCTTCTTATGGCAATTTGCAATCCTGGACTTGTGGGACAGCTTGGCTTTCAGCTTTCGGTGCTTGCAGTAGTGGGGCTTTGTCTGTTTTCTGTATATGCCAACTATGCACTGAAAACTCTTTTTGCTTTTCCAAAACGAAATCGCCTACCAAGAAGGCTCCAACGCGCGCTTAATGAAGCACGTTCAAGTTGTGCTGCAAGTCTCGTTTGCCAAACAGTTACCGTACCGCTGACACTGCCGCTCTTTTCTCTTATATCATTTGTTGCTCCACTGGCAAATAGTATGGTTATGCTGCCCTTTACAGCTCTTGTTGTTTGTGGAGCTTTAGCTGCTAGTACTGTGGATATTCCCTTGGTGAACAAAATGTTTCTTACCATCTGTGACGTCTGTGCAAATTTTGTACTTACTATTTTGCGTCTACTTGCATCATTTCCTCTCGCATGCATAACGGTGGAGTTGGGAAATAATGTGGGTGAACTGCTCTTTTTACTAATGATTTTTGCTTTGCTAGTTGCCCTTTATCGTCTGTGGCCGCCCATACAAAAGAAAATCTGTATCAAGCTGTTTTTGGTAGTTGTACTTGCCTTTTTTGGTTTCTTTGTACGATGGCGTTATTTTGCTCCCGCGCGAATGGTGGTACTTGATGTCGGCCAGGGTGATGCCATCTTGGTTCAAGAGGGGGCACAAGCCGTGCTGATTGATACGGGACCTCCAGATACGCTTAACATTGCCCTTGCACGTCAAAAAGTATTTCATTTGGATGCGGTTATTTTGACGCATCAACACACAGATCATGTAGGTGGAGTAGCTGATCTTGCGTACAAAGTTCCTTGCGAACAGATATATTTTGCCGAAGGTGTCACATCCGAACTTTCTCCTGAGCTGGAGTCTGCATGCACGGCATTGGTGGGGACCCAACTCAAAGAGCTGTCCTATGGGGATACATTGCATGTGGGGCAATTTGTCTTAAGGATGATTTGGCCTCAAATGCCCGTAAGTGGACTTGAAAATAAAGATTCAATACAGTTGGATTTGCTTTATCAAGATAACAAGCGGGAATTTCGAGCTCTGCTTACGGGAGATGCAGAAAAAGAGGAACTAGCAGAACTCCTCGCAACGGGCGATATTGGCGATATTGACGTTTTGAAGCTAGGACATCATGGTTCAAAAATTTCTTTAACTGCAGAGCAGGCGCAAGAACTTTTGCCTGAGCTTTGTCTTGCCAGCGCGGGTGAGGGAAATAAGTATGGGCATCCAGCAGGCGAATGTATTGAGATAGTCAGAGGCGTTGGATCACGTTTTCTATGTACGATTGATTGTGGTGACATCTGTGTAAGTCCTGCCGAAGGGGGACCTGCCATCGTATGTCAAAAGAGTTTTGCAGACTAAAGGTATTATCTAAGTCATAAAACATGCGAGGGGAGAGTAGATGCCAGCAACAAAAAACAGTGCAATGCTTGTGGCTTATGCGGCAATTGGTAGTGATGAGCGCAAAAAAAAGTCCGTTGTGGATAGGCTCAAAAAGCATTTAGCTGCAGGTATGGAAGCTTTCAATTTGGATGAAATAAACGCTACGTCTGAACTTGATGCAGCTACCCTATTGGGTTCGCTCAATACTCTCCCTTTTGGGGCAGATAGGCGTTTTGTTATCGTGAACGCCGCTGATCGTCTAGATAAGACGGTCAAAGATATGTTGGTGGATTATCTTTCAAATCCCAATGGTGTATGTACGCTTTGCTTACTTTTTGACTCGTTGCCAAAGAATACCCGTCTCTACAAGGCCATAGCTTCTATCGGGCCTAAAGCAATTATTGACTGTGTACCAAAAAGGAACCGTGCGCTTGTTGCGGAAGTAAATAAGTTTGCACAGGCACGAGGAATGTATATTGATGGTCCCGCGGTTGACGAGCTTATTAAGCGCTCAGGAGAGTCTGGAAAACTGCTAGAAAATCAAGTTTCCCAGCTTTGTACGCTTTGTCGTACACAAGGACATATTAGCTACAACGATGTCGTCAACAACATTTCGCAAACCGCAGAAATTAAACCTTGGGATTTTCTTGATCCTGTCTGCGAACGCAATGCGGTTAAGGCGCTAACCCAATATCATCTGATGGCAAAACCCTCACAAATCGCCCTTCTCGCAATGTTAGTTGGTCGTTTGCGTGAGTTGATTTGTACTCAAAGTTTGATGGCGCGAGGCCAAGAATACGCACTAGCTTCTACGTTAGGTAAGCGAGATTTTCAGATAGATAAGTACAAACGTTGGGTAAGAAATTTTGCTCCCGGTGAACTCAGTCGGTTTGTGAGAGCTTGTGCTGACTGCGACCGAGCTCTCAAATCAGGTGCTGATCCTGACATAAGCTTTACCCAGCTTATTTTGCAAATCTGCGGTGCTGTTCAGTAGTACGCCTTTGCTTTGCTGCATCCCGTAGCAAGAAACTGCAAACGGTTCAAAACCGTCGTTTGAAATTGCAAATGCGCAGGATTGAATTTGAGAATCAAAGAATTATGAACCCTCTTCGAAAAGAGAGGTCTGTCGATGGGATGCCTGCTGAAGAGAGAGACCTGCTTGAAGAGATGCCTGCCGAAGAGAGACCTGCTTCAGCGAGAGTTGAAAGAAAAAAAGACTCCGCAGCTTTTTACTACGGAGTCCGCAAATGCAATGTAGTTGCAAAAACTTTAGGCTACAAAAACCTTAGGCCATCTTGTTGACCATGTTCTGAACGCCAGACTTGCGCTCAGCGGCTTGATTTTTGTGAATGATGCCCTTTGCTGCAGCCTTGTCAAACTTACGACCAGCAGCGTTTGCAGCGAGCTGTGCTGCATCTTTGTCGCCAGCCTCAACAGCAGCGACGACCTTTTTTACATAGGTCTTGAGCTCAGAGCGTACTGCCTTGTTACGCTGACGAGCCTTCTCAGCGGTGAGAATACGCTTCTTCTGCGACTTGATGTTTGCCACGTGCTTTTCCTTTCAACCAATCATCAATGAGGCCTCTACGCTGAGACAAGCGACGTCTGGAAGCGTGGGGGCACAACCAGACGGGAGGTCAACCTGTGAAGTATAACACTCAGAGGGCTAACTGAGGTATTATCTTTCCCATGAATACTACAGACACATCACACATCCGTAATTTCAGCATCGTGGCTCATATCGACCACGGTAAATCGACGATCTCTGATCGCATTCTTGAGCTTACACATACCGTTGAACAGAGAGATTTGACCTCTCAGATGCTTGACAGTATGGACATTGAGCAAGAGCGTGGCATCACAATCAAGTCGAATGCCGTGCGCGTGCTCTATGATGCTGACGATGGCGAAACCTACACCTTCAATCTTATTGATACTCCAGGGCATGTTGACTTTACCTATGAGGTCAGTCGTAGTCTTGCTGCCTGTGAGGGAGCAGTACTGGTGGTAGATGCTACCCAAGGCGTGGAGGCACAGACGGTTTCCAATGCCAATCTTGCGATGAATGCCAATCTTGATATTGTGCCTGCCATCAACAAGATTGATTTGCCCTCTGCACATCCCGAGGAAGTAAAAGCCGAAATAGAGGATGCT